>DASTOZ010000294.1:0-6037 GCA_035762365.1 Pyrinomonadaceae bacterium
AGGTAATTCCTGATTGTTGGATCAGGAGCTTCCTGCAATTATGCCCTTGCAAGCGAGCGCCCATATTTCTGTTTTCGCTCTTTTTACTCAAGCTCCAAAGCGCTCGGCTGTTTGCACCTTTTCACTAGTGAATGGCTTGGCCCCAAACAGATACCCAGCAGGGCACAACTGCGACATGAAATCGATACGTGTGCTAATAGCTGACGACCACGCTCTGGTGCGAGCGGGGATCAGGGCCCTCGTCGAGAGAATCAACGGTGTCGTCGTAGTGGCTGAAGCCGGCAAAGGAAGCGAAGCACTCAAACTTATCGACGAGCTTCAGCCTAGCCTCATCCTGTTAGACATCACGATGCCCGATGGCAGCGGTTTTGACGTGCTCGAGCACGTGATGAAGAAGTTGCCCAACACCCGCGTGATCGTTCTGACGGTGCATGAAGCAGGTGAATACGCGATCCGCGCATTGCGTGAAGGAGCCGCGGGGTTTCTGCCGAAGAGCGCCGCCAGCACCGAGCTCGAACAGGCGATTCAGACAGTGATGAAGGGCGACGTTTACATCTCGCCCGAAACTTCGCGTAAGACTCTGATCGAATATGGCAAGGGAGTTTCGAAACGAGATCTGCTGTCCACGTTGAGCCCGCGACAGCGAGAGGTGCTGCAACTGATCGCCGAAGGGCGAACCACAAAACAGATCGCCCAACTGCTCGACATCAGCGTCAAAACAGTCGAAACGCACCGCGCGCAATTAATGGAACGGTTGAATATTCACGACGTCGCGGGCCTGGTGCGTTACGCGATCATCGTCGGGCTCATTGAAGTGGAATGAACGGGAACGAGCTTCCCGGCGCCGGGAATTGGTGGATGGGTTCATGTCCGGTCTGCGAGAGAGACCACCCCACGCGCTCTAGCGCGATCACCTCAAAGGGGGTGATCGTTTTCAAGTCCTGCGGACTTGTGTTGGACCGGGCATGAACCCATCCACCACTTTCTTTTGTGGTTAAACTTCGGCGGCGAACTCGACCGCCTTTGACGAGTATGTGTCGCGGCGCTTCTCGCCCTTGATTGGAAAGCGCGCGCAAATCTCAGTGCCGAGTGCGGGCGCGGAGTCGATCGTGATGGTGCCACCGACTGCCTGTGCTCTCTCTTCCATTCCTCGCAACCCGAGTGTCGCAGTGCCGCTGACGCTGCGAAGCATGCGCGCATCGAAACCGGCGCCGTCGTCGGTAATCAACAGGATCAGATCGGAAACGACACGTTCCAATCGGACCGAGATTCTCGTCGCTCGTGCATGACGAACGATGTTGGTGACTCCCTCCTGCACGATCCGGAAACACGCCGTCTCCAACTCCGATGAAAAGCGATCGTCTTCATCGAGCGACCCGCTGACAAACTTCGCCGGAATGCCGAGGTTTCGTGTCTGACGTTCGAGATACCACCGCAGAGCGACGACGAGACCAAGATCGTCCAGCAGCAGTGGACGCAGATCGACGGAGAGGTCGCGTATCTGATCGACTGCCTCGTCAATCACTTTGAGGTTGTCGTTGATCGACACCAGTATCTCCGGCTGAGTGCACTTGTGCTGCAATACGTGAAGGTTCATCTTCACGGCCGTCAGAATCTGGCCCACCTGGTCATGCAGTTCGCGCGAGATTCGTCGCCGCTCCGCTTCCTGTGCTTCGATCACACGCCGCGAATAGTTGCGCTCAGCTTCCTGCGCCTTCTTCTTTTCGGAGATGTCGCGAATGCATCCCTGGACGCCGACAGCCACTCCAGCTTCAAGAATCAACCGGCTGCTTATCTCGATCGGCACGGTCCTTCCCTTCTTCGTGATCATCTCGATCTCGTAGGTGGTTTCACCGGCTGTCTCGAGTTTCTTTTGCAGTTGGCGTTGGACAACTTGCGCGTGCTGCGGGGTCATGAATTCGGAAAAATGTCTGCCGACGATCTGGTCGCGGCTGTAGCCACTGAGCTTCTCAGCGGCGCGGTTCACTGACGTGTAGATGCCGTTGATGTCATGAACGTAGAAAGCGTCTTTTGAATTCTCGAAGAGCTCCCGATAGCGTTCCTCGCTTTCGCGCAGCGCTCGCTCGGCGACGCGCGTTTCCGTGATGTCGCGAGCAATGCCGCGAACGATCGGCGCGGCGACTCCTTCAGTGCGCAGCGAGTTGTAGTATTCGAGCACGCGATGTTCGCCCGCTCGGGTTTGTATCAACATCGTTCCGCTCGTAGCGCCTTCGTCGAGTATCCGCTGCATGTACACGTCGAACTCGTCGCGGACCTCGGGCTCGAGGATGTCGCGAATGTTCTTGACGCCGACAAATTCATGAAGCTCGTAGCCGAACAGTTCTCGGGCGGCCCGGTTGACGGAAAGGATCGTTCCGTCGAGGCCGTGCGTGCAGATCAGTTCGCGGCTGTTTTCGACGAGATCGCGATAACGTTCTTCGCTTTCTCGCAACGCCCGTTCGGTGCGCTTGCGTTCGGTGATGTCCTGGGTTGTGCCTTCGTAGTAAACAATCTTACCCGCATCGTCGCGTATCGCATGAGCGTTCACGGATATCCAGATCTTGCTGCCGTCTCTGCGTATCGTCTCGTGTTCGAAACCGTGGACGCTGCCGTGTTGTTCCAATAGCCGCTTGAACTCTTCGCGCTGTGTGGGTTCGACGTAGACTTCGCGGGAGATGTCTTTGCGTGAGCTGATCAACTCGGCCGGCGAGTCGAAGCCGTGCATGCGCGCGAGCGCGGGATTCGCGGTCAAGTAACGGCCTTCGGGTGTCGATTGAAAAATGCCCTCGCCGGCGTTCTCGAAGATTTTTTGATACTTCTGTTCGGCGGCGTTTCGTGCGTTTCTGCTTTCTTCCAACGCGGCGAGCGAGGCCTCGGCGCGTTTGCGTTGGGAGATGTCCTGAGTCAGCCATGCGATGCTTGCAGCCTCGCCGGCTTTGTTGCGAATGAGCGAAACGTCGTTCTGCACCCAGGCTATCGATCCGTCCTTCTTAATGTAGCGATGTTCGACGACAAACGCAGGGATCTCGCCGGCGATCAGTGCACGCATCTTTTCCAGCGCGACAGGGAGATCCGCGGGATGAATCACAGTTTGCAGGTCGACGCCTTGACGGAGTTCGGAGTCGCTGTAGCCCGTCATCGCGCAATACGCGGAGTTGACGTCGCGTAGACGTCCCTCGAGATCGGTAACGGACAATCCGAGCGCGGCGTATTCGAAGCATTGGCTGAAAGTGTTGACGGTGCTGGCCGGAATCTGGTCGCGGCGGCGCCGGCGATTGCCGGCAGATCGCGTTTTACTGTCCGAGCGAGAAGATTTGCGTTCGTGTTGCCTGTCTCTCATGCAACCTCCAGGAGGCTTAAGGCGCCGATTAAGAGAAGGTCTTCGCCGCGACGACTGCCAAGCAACTGGGTTTGCTGTAGGGTAACGTCGCGACTGATTCAAAGGGCTGTAAAGCGATTAGTCAGAAACGGTGGCGTAGCATGGCAAGGTTCACGTGGGCGATCGTGGGGAACCCAAGCCAAGCGGTCGTGGCGACCTCCGTTTGGCAGGATTCTAATGCCTCCCCTGACCCGAGGCAAGGGATCATTCGGTGCAACTCCGACGCGCACAGATAAATGAGATTCGCGAGCCTTGTGCTACGATTTTTCCGTCACAAATCTTCGCGCGTGGGTGTTCATTCTTTGAAAGAAGATTCAGTTCGGTGGGGAGGTTGAGCATGTCGAAGATGATGCGCCTGGTATTGAGTTTTGGTCTGGTGGTGGGGTTCATGGCGGCGTTTTGGCCGATTACGCCGAACATGCCGCAGGTGCTGGCTCAGAGCGCGACTACGGGCGAGTGGAAGGCGACCCTCGCTAAAGACAATTCCAAGGTCAATCTCACTTTCGAGCGGCGGACTGAACGCGGCGGCCACAGTCAACACGGCCAAACTTACGAGTTTTCAGATTTTCAGGGACTGAGCCGTGAGACGGCTATGAGCGACGGTCCCGTTAGATTCAGTCTGGTTCGCGAGGCAGGACGCATCGACCTCGAAGGCAATTTCCAGAACGGCAAAGGCGCGGGCACGTTCAACTTCTCCGGCAACCCGAGTTTCGTCTCGGCCATGAAGACCCGTGGCTTCGACTTTGACGAGCGCAACGGCAACCGCGACGACGCGCGCGAGCGCAACGGCGAAGAGCGCCTGTTTGCCGCAACCACGCTCAACGTCACCACTGCCCTCGCCGACGATCTGAATCAACTCGGCTTCGGCAAACTCAACGTCGACGATCTTTTCAAAGCGGCAATCTTCAAGATCGATTCCACATTCGCGCGCGAAATGAAGGCAAGCGGCTTCGAGAACCTCGGCATGGAAGAACTCGTCAAGGCGCGGATCTTCAAGATCGACGCTGCCTTCGTCCGCCAGGTGAGTCAGATGGGATTCGAGAAGGAACCGTTCGAGAGTCTCGTCAAGATGCAGATATTCAAAGTGACTCCGGAGTTCATCGCGGAAGTGCGCAACGAAGGTCTAACAGACGTTGCCGTTGAAGACCTGGTCAAACTGCGCATCTTCAAGATCGATGGCCAGTACATTCGCGAAGCAAAGGCCGACGGCGTTCCCCTCGAAGTCGAGCGGTTGGTCCAAAGAAAAATCGGCGTAGGCCGGCGGTAGTTTCGCCGGGCAATAGTTCCCCTCCCAAATCAAATCCGTAAAATCCGTGTAACTGAGAAACACGGATTTTACGGATCCCACCAATAACCCAACGCGGCCTCACAAGAATATTGCACAAAACTCGAAGAAGTGAGACGCTAAGCCGCGTCGAAAACTCAAGCCACCTCAACGCGGGACAACCACGCATAACTTCGAGGTAAAGAAAATGACCGACATCACCACTGGCCCAGTCACTCCCGAAAGCAGTCAACCTGTCACCCCCGGCGGCCCCGAAAGCGCCGCTCAGCCAAAACCCGGCATCGCACTGTGTCTCTCAGGCGGCGGCTACCGCGCGATGATTTTCCATCTCGGCGCTCTGTGGCGAATCAATCAACTCGGTTTTCTGAAGAAGCTGTCGCGCGTGTCGAGCGTGTCAGGCGGATCGATCACCGCGGGCGTGCTCGCGCTGGCGTGGAAAGATCTGCGATTCAATGCAAACGGCGTCGCCGACAATCTCGAAGATCTCGTGATCAAACGTCTGCGCCGGTTCGCAAACAACACGATCGATCAGGGTTCGATCATCAAAGGCATTCTGATGCCGCGTCACAGCATCTCCGACGAGGTCACCGAAGCCTACAAAGATCATCTCTTCGGCAACGCCACGCTCCGCGACCTCCCCGCCGACAACGAAGGACCACGCTTCATCATCAACGCCACCAACGTACAGTCGAAAGTGTTGTGGCGATTCAGCCGCCCGTACATGGGTGACTATCGCGTCGGGCTCGTGAGCAATCCAACAACCGAGATCGCGCTCGCGGTCGCAGCGTCGTCTGCTTTTCCGCCGTTTCTTTCGCCCGCGCAACTCGAGTTGCAGCCTTCAGACTTCGATCCAAACGTCCCCGCGGTGTTGAAAGACGATGCATATCGCACCACCGTCGTGCTGACCGACGGCGGCGTTTACGACAACCTCGGTTTGGAAACTGCCTGGAAGAGTTACGACACTATCCTCGTCAGCGACGGTGGTGGAGCATGCGACGACGAGCCCGATCCGGAGCGCGATTGGGCGCGTCACTCGTATCGCATTCTCAGCCTGATCGACAATCAAGTCCGCAGCCTGCGCAAACGGCAAGTGATCGATTCCTACAAACAAGGAGTACGCAAAGGCACGTACTGGGGCATTCGCACCAACATCGCCGACTACGCGCTGCCCGACGCGATGAACTGCCCGTTCACGGAAACACTCGAGTTGGCAAACACCGCCACTCGCCTGAAAGCACTCGACGCAACGTTGCAGGAGAAGATCATCAACTGGGGCTACGGGGTTTGCGACGCCGCGCTGCGGAAGCACGTCGACGGTACTTTACCGGTCCCCGTCTCGTTCCCGTATCCCGCGGCAGGCGTATGAGCCAATA
>DASTOZ010000295.1:0-2390 GCA_035762365.1 Pyrinomonadaceae bacterium
TCGCGCCACGAGGATTGTCGCCCTCCTGGACCATGTACTTGGGAAACTGTTTAGGATCGGGATTGCCTTCACTCGTCAGCAGAAAAGGAGTTGTGTTGCAGTTTTGCATCCAACCTGTTTTCGGATTTGTGAGTTGCGGCAACTCGTCGATGGTGTGATAGCCCTGCCACTCCGTCGCCGGGTCACTGCCGTCGACCGGCTTGGTCCAATCGAAACGCGAGTCACGCTTCGGAACCGCGCCGTTGTAGAGATACCAGGTGTTTCCCTGACGGTCGGCGTACATCATGTTGCCAAACAGCATGTTGAGCGGCGTCATTGCTCGCTTGATTTCGGCAAGCGAGTTTGAGCGAGTCATGTCGTACCACTCACGCAGCCAGCCGTCCGACTCAAACTTCGCCATGCGCAGCGACAACATTTTGCCCTCGCGCGAGCCGACAATCGGACCGTGATGCGTTTTGCGCATCGTGAACTTGCGCGTCTCCATACCTGTCGCAGTCTTAACGCGGACCTCCTCGATCCGTTCAGTCGCGAGGCGGTACCCGTTGCCGTACTTGTAGGCGAGCGGACGCGCCGGATCGTCCAACGTTTCGAGATAGACGTCAGTTAGATCGGCGGCATTGTCAGTACTCACCCAGCCGCCATTCTCGTTGTGGCCCACGTAAGGAAGCGGAAAACCAAAGCGCGTGTAACCGGTGAAGTTCCAACCTTCGTCGCTGTGCACGTGACCTTCGTAAACCTGGCCTGAGCCGAAGAACGGAAGATGCGGGTTGATGAAGAGCATCGCATGACCCGTCGCACTCTTCGATGGGCCAATGACCCAGCCGTTCGAACCGGTGTGCTGCTTCAGATCGTTGTCGAGCGCGGCAGTTTGCAGACCAGCCCGACGCAGGATTCGATCGCGGGCGAAACCGTTTTGGTAGTAGTTGTAACGAATAAAGGCGAGCGTGTACCACGGTTCGATCTTCGTGAGCAGTCGCGGACGGACGCCGGCATTGCGCGCGAGGTAGTAGTTGAACCCGGCAGCGAACGCGTCGCACAGCGAGCGCATGTGCTTGTCGAGACGCGCGTATTCCTCGCGTGCGAGTCGAGGGATCTCGAGTGCATGGTTGAGTCGATCTTCATCGAGCGTCCGTTCGCCGTACAACTCGGAGGCGCGTCCGAGCGCGAAGATGAAGTTTTCCTCGACGCGCCAGAAGTTGTCTTCCGCCTGAGCGTAGGCAAAACCGAATACGGTGCTCGCATCGGTGCGGCCAAAGACGTGCGGCACGCCGTATTTGTCGCGATAGATCGTGACGGTTTGCGCCAGCTTCGACAAGGAGTCGTCCGGCTTAGTCTGTGTCTGTGCGTTTGCCTGACCACACAACACGGTCAGGAGTATCGTCAGCAGCAGAGTTCGGTGTGAGCTGTTTGAATTGCGCATATGCTTAAACCAAAGAAAGGCGTTCAGGGTTGCCTGATTCTGCCACATCGCGTTGGCGAGCGTGAAGGCAGATTTGCTAAATTGAGCGGCCGAAATATTGTTGGACCATTTTAGAAACTCGATCGTCTAAGTATCCCGGACCGTGAAAAACAATGGAGGATGAATAATGAAACGATCCCTGGTTCTCACTGCGGTTGCTGCGTTGGTGCTGGTTTCTTCCGTTCAGTTCCTGCGCGCGCAAAAGCCCTGGTATCGCGGCAACGTCGTCGAGATCATCAAGCAATTGGAAACCGACACCGATCGTTACAAATCGTCGTTGGACAAGGCGCTCGATCGCAGCCGTCTCAACGGCACGCGCACGGAAGATGAGATTAACGACTACGTCAAGAAGTTTGAAGAGGCTACTGACAAGCTGCGCGAGCGCGCTGAGGATCGCGAGCACGCGCCAAATGCCTCCCGCGAGGTGCTGAATCGAGGACGCGCCATCAACCGGTTCATGAACAACCACCGGCTCGGAGGCGATGCAGAAGGGGACTGGGCCAGAGTCAGAAACGATCTCGGACGGCTCGCCGACGCGTATTACATTCGCTGGCGCTGGTAGGGCTTAACTGATTTTTAACGGGACGTAGTCGTATTCGCCGATACCCTGTAGGACCAGGAACGTGGCGGATGTCGGACCGCCGTTTTCAACGCGGTGTGGGCGGCGTTCGCGCACGGCATACGTTTCGCCGGAGCTCAGTATCAACTCTTGCGCTGGATCGCTGAGCAGGAGTCGAACGCGGCCTTCGATGACGTAGAACGTATCTGTGATCCGCGTGTGATAATGCCACGGCACGAACTGCGACGGCGAGATCTGAAGCTCCGAGATGCGAAAGTCCGGGCGCTCGGCGTGTCGCACCCGCCGCTCAACCTCGTACAAATGATCGGCATTCGTTACTGCTTCCATTCCAACACTCCTGCCAAAACGTCT
>DASTOZ010000296.1:0-3013 GCA_035762365.1 Pyrinomonadaceae bacterium
ACGCAACGTCGAGTTTCCATAGATCAGTCTCAGTTCGAACTTTTGTGCCAGGCGTTCCAGCGCCCGGATAACTCTTGAAGTTGATCGCAACGACGATCGCTAGAAACAAAGGAGCATAAGATCATGCAGAGCCGTTCCCCAATGCCGCGCCGAGTGAGTTTATTGCTGGCGTCGTTGATTACCATCTTTAGTTACTCCATCACGCACGCCCAGGAAACCTCCTACAAGGCGTCGTTCGGTCAGAACAAGGACACCATCGCTGTAAATGTTCTGGTGGGGCAATCGCGCGTGATCAATTTCGATCGCCCGGTCGGACGCTTTTCCGTGTCGAATCCCGAAATCGCGGAAGCCATTCTCGTCACGCCAGACCAGGTGCTCGTGAATGGTAAAGCGTTCGGTCAGGTCAACTTCATCGCGTGGGAACAGACCGGCGGTCAGTTTTTGGTGTTTGACGTTTTCGTTCGCGCCAACCTGTCGCTGATCGATTCGCAGATTCGGGCGTTGTTCCCGAAAGACGACATCCGTTTGAGCCAGGCCAATGGTTCCGTCGTGATCTCCGGCAGTGTGGCGAATGCGACGACGGCTTCTCAGGTTCAGAGCGTGATCGAAGCCGCGAACTTCAAAGTTGTGAACATGCTGACGTCGCCCATTAGCGATGCGACGCAGATTCAGCTTCAGGTCCGCGTTGCCGAAGTGAACCGCACCAAGTTGCGCGACTACGGCACGTCGTTCCTGACCCAGCCTCCGGGCGGAACGCATGGTTACTGGAACAGTGGCGGCGGCCCAAGCAGTCTTGGCAGCACTGAAACCAGCCCCTTGGGTTCGATCGTCGAGACGGTGATTCAGCCCGCGCTGAACCTCTTCGTTTTCAATCGCCAGATCAACACGGGCGCGATGCTCCGGATGATGCGTCAGGAAGGCGCCTTCCGCGAGTTGGCCGAACCAAACCTGATCGCGATGAACGGTCAGCAGGCGAGCTTCCTCGCCGGCGGTGAGTTCCCGGTGCCAGTTCTGCAAATGGGCCAAAACACCGGCGTCACCATCGTGTGGAAGGAATATGGCGTCCGTCTCAACTTCAAACCGACCATCATCGACGAAGACCACATCCGTCTCGAGCTCGAACCGGAAGTGTCAACGATCGATTTCAGTAACGGCGTCCGTTTCAACGGTTTCGTCGTTCCCGCGTTGCGAACTCGTCGCGCTAAGACCGGCGTTGAGCTGCGCGATGGTCAGTCGTTCGCGTTAGCCGGCCTGCTCGACAACAACGAAACGAAGACGTTGTCGCGTATTCCGGTTGTCAGTTCGATTCCCGTAATCGGCGCCCTCTTCAAGTCGAAGTCTTTCGAGAAGAAAGAGACAGAGCTGATGTTTTTCGTCACCGCGCACCTGGTCAAGCCCATCAATGGCGACGACCTGCCGACGATGCGTGGCATCGATGGTCTGAAAGGCAACTCACCGTTGGGCGTCGAGCCGAAGGGTGAAGGCATCTCGGGCCAGACCGGTTACAAGGTTTCCGGACAGAACGGTGAGACGACAACTCCGTCCACTCCGGCCAAAGTTGAAGAACCAAAAACGAAAGCTGCCGAGACTAAGCAAAGCAGCACCTCCGGATCAGTCAGTGTTCGCAAAACGAATCCTGACCTGCCCGTCGCGAAAGCAGCAGTACGCAACGATTTGAATCCGGAATCAGTAAGACCTTGGTAGTTGTTTGCCGAATATCTTCGTTCGCAGCAGAGGGGGGAACATGAAGAACAGGTCAAACAAACAAGCGGGAAGTACGAAACGTGAGCGAGGTTCAATCCTGGCTACATCCGCAATCGGGATGTTAGCGATCCTGCTGGCAGTTGGTTTGGGAGTTGACATCAGCAGGTTCTATCTCACGAAAGCAGAACTCCAAAATGCAGCGGATGCAGCGGCCCTCGCCGCTGTATCCGCGCTCGACACTTCGCCCGCCGGCATTCACAAAGCCGTCGATCGCGCAGTTGCGAATATGAATAAGTACGACTTCCGTACCACACCCGTTAGCTTCCCCCGCGCTAACGTCGTGTTCGCGAAGAACCTCAATGACGACCCGTACATGAGCGAAGCGTCGGCCGCCGTGGCGACCACAGCCAAAGACATTCGTTTCGTCAAAGTCACAACCGATCCGTCAGCAGTCCCGGTTTCTTTTGCGATATCAGTGCTCGGCAGTAGCCAGAATCAGGTCACGACTGCGACTGCCGGATACTCCGTGCCACTAAACAAGTTCTGCAATTTCCTGCCAGTGTCGGTGATCGACTACGGAACTCCGATGACTCCCGGTCAGACGTACACGTTCCGAGCGGGACCGACAGGTTCAGTCGCACCTGGCAATTACCAGATTCTCGCCGTAGCCGGTTCCGGAGGTCAGGACGTACGTGTCGGTCTTGCGGCGGGCGTTGATAAATGCGCCAGTCCTGGCGAGGAATACGCCGTCGATACCAAGACAGGTGTAACCGCTGGCGCGGTGCGGCAGGGATTGAACACGCGGTTCGACGAATATCAAACATCGCAGGTGACTCCCGACGAGATGCCTCCGGACGCGAATATCAGAGAAGGCATCACGCACGGCACTTACCTCAACCCCGGATCGGGTGATTTTCAGGAGCCGTCACACCCGGGTATCGCCGGCCGTCGAGTGGTTGTGATTCCGATCGTGAAAGAAGGGGAGTACGACCAGGGTCGTAACGTCGTGAAGTTCAACCGCTTCGGACTCTTCTTCCTGAAGACAAAAGTCGGTGGCGGCAATGGCGGCGAGATGGAGGCCGAGTACATCGACGTCCCGCTGTTGGGCCAGGGTGGCTATGACCCGAACGGTGCGCCGACGAACGGTCTGATGGCGGTCCCGGTCCTGTACAAGTAAGGCGGCAAATCATGATGCACCATCGAATTCGAAAAATTCGCAATACGCGTCGGTCGCGCCGCTTCCAATGGCTGAATCGATTTCGGCGTGACGAACAGGGCGTGCAGTTGCTCGAGATGGCGATCGTGATCC
>DASTOZ010000297.1:0-4953 GCA_035762365.1 Pyrinomonadaceae bacterium
GAAACGCGAGCGGTTGCGTCGCGATGAAGCAGTGGCGAGCGATTGCAGGTTGGAGATCGACGAGCGCGACCAGCTCAAACTGGACACGGTGCGTGCCGCTTGGAGGCCGCGAAACGCAGTCGTGGCCGTTCCGCCGTAACGAAAGTAAAGCGACGTAGCGCGAGCAGCGATTGCGGCTACAGTGCGGAAAACACCGCGACCGGGTGGGGTGTGCCTCGCGCGCCACTCCTGTCGCCCTGTAACCGGATCGAAGGCGACGATCTCCGACTGTCCGCCGATGACGATGTCGCCGTTGTCGTTGATGAGACCAAACGACGGGCGTTCGATCTTGTGTGAGACACGCGAGGTGCGTTTGCCCGTCGTCGCATCGATCATGATCAGGTCGTCGCGATCGGCGACGGCGATCGTATTGCGTGACGGCAACAGCAGATTGGTGATGCCTTTGTCGGCCCCCTTGTAGCGCCACAGCACCTTGCCCGAACGCGCGTCGATGGCGCTCACGCCGTATGGACCACGTTCGACAACGTCGCCGTCTTTGATTCTCGTGAACTGTCCACCCGTGCGCACGTAAAGGATGCCGTTAACGAAAACCATCTCGGGTGTGAGTCCGAGATCCTTCGCTTCCCACTCGGTGTCTCCAGTCTGACGCGACACTGCGCGCACGCGTCCGTGACCCGATACGTAAATTACGTCGTCGGCAAAGATCGGCTCAGCTTCAGTCAGCGCGAGTCCTTCTTCGTTGACGCGATACTTCTCGCGCAACCGTTCCTTGCCGTTGCGCGCGTCGAACGAGGTCACGCCTTCGTAGAAAACGTAGAGACGATTGCCGACGAACACCGGCGGGTAATAATTATCGAGCGTGAAATCGACTTCCTTGCCTTCGTCTTCCGGCCAGCGTGACGGCATCATCTCGACTTCGCCGACCTCGTACTTCCACAGTTCGTCACCCGACTTCAGATCGAGGACGTGCACCAGCGGGCGGCGCTTGAACCCATCGCGCGCGCGGTTCTTCGGGTCTTTCACGAGCACAACGGCGAGCAGGTTGAGTTCGGGATCGACAGTCATCTGCATCACAGCGCCTTTGATTTTGTCGCTGCGCCAGACCGAGTTTCCCGTCAACAGATCGACAGCTTCGATGCGCGACTTCTCGGTCTTCTCGAAATTGAGCAGCAGCAGTTCGGTCGCCGGGACTGGAGCGACGTCGGTTTCGTCGAGTGATGTATCTTTACGCCGCCAGAGAGTGTCGCCGGTCGAACCGTCGATCGCGTAGAGCGACTTTTCCGTTCCCACGATGACGACGCCCAGCTCGGTTGGCTGGTAGAAGCGCACGTCTTTGTCGAGTTTGGCCGTCCAGGATTGCGCGAAACCCGCAAGGGAAAAGCCGAACGCAAACATCATGACAAACAGTGCGGTGCGAACTGACTTCATGCGACTAGGATAACTCAAATCTGATATGCTTTGCCGCGCAGTATGGGAATTAACATCCGCGCTTCTTTCCTTCTTATTCTTCTGACCGCGACCGTTTCGTTTGCGCAGTCCGTTGACGTCGGTTCGCCGACTCCCGTGCGCTCCAACACCGTGAGCGGAAAGATTGCGGTGCGCGATCTCGGCGACTCGCGAATGACGGACCACTATTTCGCGTTCACGGGCACGCCCGGCGATCTGCTGATCACGGTCCAGAGCACAAACCTGAACGGCGATCTCGACGTGTTCACGGCGGTTACGTTGCGACCGTTGTTGAAGCTGAGTCTGTACGCGGAGAGCACGGCGCCGGTTACGAAGGGCATCTACTTACGCAAGCGCGAGGATCTGATTCTGCGCATCGAGGCGCGGAGTCCGAACGACGATCCGGGAAGTTATCGTCTCTATTTTGGCGGGTCTTTCGAGCCGCTTCCGGGCGGAACGGATATCGCCGAAGCGGAAGCTGAACCATCTCCTGAGAAAACGGCCGTCGCTGGACAGAAGGGAAGGCGCGTTTCGTCTGTAGGCGCGCGTATCGAAGAGCCTGCGCCGCCGGTGACGGAGGTCGCGGCAGCACCGACGCCCGCGCCGACACCTGAACCCACGCCGGAGGCGAAACCGGTCGAGTCACCGAAGCCCCGTGCAACTGAGAAATCGACTGAGGCCACTGAGACTGCGCGCACGACTACACCCGCGCGAAACACTCGTGGTCGCAGACCAGCGCCACGCCGACAACCAGCTGCTCCGAAAGAGATTCCTCCGGTTGCCGCTGCTGAAGAAGAACCGAAGCCTGCGACTCGAGCTGAAGAACCCAAAGACAAAGAAGAACCCAAGCCCAAGCCCGCTGCGCCCGAGCCCGAACCCGAAGTTGGACCACGGCTGATCATCGAGACGAACGATGGCACGTTGATCAATCGTTCGATGAGCACCGTCAAACGTGTGACGATCGAAAACGGTCAGGTGGTGGTAACAGGCAAGGATGGAAAGATTAGCCGGATACTTTTAGCAAACGTCCTGAGAATGCAGATCCAGCCTTAAGGCGGACCAGACTTCAAACCCGACAACATCTCGCGAAACCGCGGCAGATCCTCACTGCTCGGATCGACCTTCTCCAACATCGCAATCGCTTCTTCAGCGCTCTTCGCGTCTTTCTTCTGCAAAGTCGCTTCCGCCAGTCCCGCCAAAACCATCACGTCGTCCTGCTTCATCTTCAGCGCCGCTCGATACCATTTCTCGGCGGGTTCATAGTGTTTCGCGTCGAGGTTAACCACACCAAGCAGGACGACGGTCTTGTAGTCGGTCGGTTTTAGCTGGTTGGCTTTCAGCAGAAACTCGATCGCCTGATCGTAGCGACCAATCTGGTAAAACAGTTCCGCAGCTTTGAGCTGCGCGTCGAAGTTCTGCGGCTCGTTGCGGGCCTTCTCGAGGTCGGCCGTGACTTGCGCGCGCACCTGTTCCGGATTGCCACCTCCTCCGCCGCCCGCATTTTGCCCACCGATTGGCGGATGATCCGACGGCAAGCCCTGCGACAGTGACGCCGATGCGGGTTGCATCCTCTGGCTCATTGAACTTGCAAACATGAAACCGACGATGAACCCCAGCAGTATTCCGATGATTCCGAATAGTATGTTTTCTCTCGACATGTTTTATTTGTTGCCGGGCTGTTTGTTGGCCGGCTCTTTGTTAGAAGCTAGCGACTTCGCTTCGTCGATGCGTTCCTGAATCGCCTGCGCTGTTGGTGAGTCCGGCGGAACCTGCTTCAAGACCCGTTGCCAATAGTCGATCGCTTTTGTGTAGTTCTTTGCCTGAAACGCCGCGCTGCCGGCGAGTTGCAGGGCCTTCGCATTATCGGGATCGATCGTCAACGCCTGGTTCACCAACTCCATCGGCCGGCCTTCGAGGCTTTGATTGCTCGCCATGGCAGTGACGAACGCGTACTCGGCCCACAGATCGGCGTCCTTCGGCTGGAGCTCCGTCGCTTTTGCGTAAGCGCCTGCTGCTTCGGCGAAACGCTCCATCGAGTTGTACGAGCGAGCCAGCATGGTCCAACCCTGCGCATCGTTGGGGTTCGATTGCAGCTTCTTCGCCAACGCGGCGACGTTCGCTTCGATCTGTTCCTCCGACCGTTCACCGGTTGCTGATGGCGGCGGCGAGAGAGTCTGCACCGGTCGACCGATGCTGTCCGGGCTACCGACCTGAAAATAAAAAATGACGGCCGCAATCGGCAGACCGAACGCGATCGCATACGCAGTGCTTCGACTCGCCGGTGGGACCTTTGCTCCTTTAGTTGACGCTGGGGTCGTGCCGGCGGTGTCTTCGAGCAAACGTCGTTCGATCTCGTCGCGGTCTTGCGCGTACTGTTCCTGGCTGACGATGCCGTTGCGCAGATCAGCTTCGAGCTCTGAAAGTTGATCGCGATAGATGGCGATGTTGGCGAGTTTTCTTTCGTCGTCGGTTGCGCGCTGCGATTTGTCGGGGCGCTCCAAAGCCGTCGGCAATACGAAGGCAAAGGCGATGACGATGAACAGCGCACAGATGAGCCAGAACAGAATCATGATCGAAGCATCTCCTCCGCGCGCCGTCGTTCTTCAGCGGTCAACGGTGGTTCCGCGATCGCATCGCGCCGTTGTCGCACATAACGGAAAAGCACGAACAGACCGCCAATCAGCAGCACGAACGGTCCGAACCATAACAGATAAGTCAACGGCGTGACCCGTGGGCGATACAGAATGAAGTCGCCGTAACGCTGCGTCAGAAACGCGACGATCTCCTTGTCACTCTTGCCGGCCTTGATCTGCTCGCGTATCTCGCGGCGCAAGTCTGCGGCGATGCTGGAAGGCGACTCCGCCAGCGTTTGGTTTTGACATTGAAGACACCGAAGCTCGTGCGACAGTTTTGCGAGGCGTTCTTCGACGGCTGGATCGTCACTTGGTTCGTCCGGAACAGTAACCTGCGCCGCCACCAGTGACGAGAACAAACACAACAACAACAATGCGAGCAATCGTGAACGAGTCATCCGGATCTTTACTGTCGATTCAATTGGTGGACCAGCGGCAGAAACTCGGTGTTCCAAACGTCTGGCGTCACCGGGCCGACATGCTTGTGACGAATCGTGCCGCCTTTGTCGATCAAGTATGTTTCTGGTGCGCCGTAAACTCCGTAATCCATCCCCACGCGCCCGTCGTGATCGACGGCGCTCAACACGTACGGATCGCCTAATTCGCCCAGCCACGCGCGCGCATCTTCAGGTTTGTCTTTGTAATTGAGCCCGTAAATTGGAACGGCGCCCGATTTTGCATATGAGTCGAGGAATGGATGTTCCTCGCGACACGCTATGCACCACGACGCCCAAACATTCAGGATCCAAACCTTGCCGCGCATGTCTTCGGCGGAAAATGTCTTGGTCGGATCTTCCAACTGCGGCAGGCGGAACGTTGGCGCGGGCTTGTCGAGCAGCGCCGACGGGAGTTTGCTGGGATCGCGAGTCAGCCC
>DASTOZ010000298.1:0-3133 GCA_035762365.1 Pyrinomonadaceae bacterium
CAGATCGCGCGGATCGTCGCCATTTACGTGGTCGAAGACGTACGACAAACCCCATTCAAAGGGGCGCACGAGACGATTGTTGTCGCGTTGGTGATACCAGCGTTCCCGCCGGTGCATGTAGTTCTTCCAGAGCATAAAAAATCCGTGTTTCCCTGCGATGCGGCCGCAAAGAAACACGGATTGTAAGAAAGAACTAATTTAGTTGCACGTGGTCAACTTGAAGCTGTGAATAAATGTGCTCCAGTTGAAGTTTCCGTTGGCAGGCTGGAACTGCGTTGTAAACACCATCGTGCACCCGTCAACCGGGTCGACGGAAATGGTGCTGTAATCGCCCCAGCGTGACAGGCTCGGAGTCTGGACTCCGAGGCCCGTCTGAGCGGTTGTCTCGTTACCCAGCGTTCCCAGCGGATCGGCCGGGCCGCGAAATGCGTAACGAATGCTGGGCACGATCGAGGACGCGTTGGAGATGTTGTAACCGATCGCGATACCGCCTGTCTTGTCCATCGCCGCGCTTCCCATCCAGCGAAAATCATTCGTCGGCGCGAAGGTGCCTTGTTGGAACAGCACGGGGTTCGCACTCGCAAAGGTCTGTCCGGCCGCGTTGCGGAGCTCGTACCAGCGGATGCCGACGCCGGTGCCACTCGTGACCGAATGGTTGATCACCATTGCTTCGTGACCTCCGAGGTTCCGGTAACTCAAGCGATACATCAGGCGGTCGGCAAGCGAGTCGAGTCTTTGCGACGTTCCCGGTTGCGGAATACAAGCGCCACCGCCACAAGCGCGGCTGAATGCAGCCACTCCGGAGACGGTGATCGGTCCGGTTAGCGTGCCCGTGCCGGCGCTCCAGTTCACGGCATACCGCCAGAAGTTGACCGTCGACGTTGTCAAGCTCATCAACAGATTTGGCGAACCGGCAGGTGGCAACGTCGTGCCTTCGAGATCCGCGGGTTCGAGACTGTGATGCGAAGTGCTGGTGCTCACGCAAGCCTGGCGCGCTGCTCCGCCGGCGAGCATCTGCGCACGCTCGAGGGCGCACACGCGGTTGCCGACGAACGAGCGTCCGTTGCGAAACATGTTGTAAGTGATGTAGTAGGCATCCGGCCAAACGCCCATCTTCGGATAGTCGTTGAAGTCCTTGGAATAGGAGAAAGCGTAGCGGAAGTACGTGCCGGTTGGGTCCGGGCTCGTAGAAACAGCCACGCACTGGGTGTATGGAGTTGCAGACACGGCGAACTGCGTCAGGATCCAACGATCGGCCAATTGATCGTACTGGACGATCGGATCGCCGTCGTTGTCACTCTGGCAACGGCCGCCGAAGCCTTGCCACACGACATTCCCCTGTTTCGGAAAGCCAGCCACGAGATTGAACCCGGTGATTTCGTTGTTGGCGCCTCTGCTCAGCGTGTAGATCGCGTAGCGGAGGTTTACCCATTGAACGTAGTGGTTCGGGCCGACGTCGCCGGTGGTGTCAGGCGGAGCGACGCGCAGCGCCGGATCGACGGGCGTGCCGACCGTGGAAGCCTTCGGATCGGCGACTGTGCCAATCGCGCCGACGCCTCTCGCGGCCAGTGGATCCTCGAACGGCTTGTTCGTGTTGCTGACCTTTTCAGGCCGGCCAGGTTCGAAATCTTTGCCACCGCGGGCGGGTTTTGGGTCTTCGCCGTTGTCGAACATCTCGCGCAGCGGCTTGGTCGTCTTGTCAAAATGGATGGCATTGCTAATCTCGGCGCGACGCTGTTCGGCGATTTCGCTCTGGCCCTGGACTGCCAGCGGCAAAGAGCCGACGGTACACAGGATTAGCATCATCAGTAAGGCGAGTTTTTTCACGGACAATCCTCCAGAATTCAGGGCTAGTGAGAACGCACTGCAGTAGTAATGGGAGTAAGTAAAACTACGGCCGACCTATAACTTAGTTTCAACTTGTACGCAGAACCTCCCAGACCAGAGGAGAAACTAAAGCTGGGAAATGGCGACGAAGTATACCACCCGTCTCTACTACCGCCAACCGTTTTTAGGGCAGAACAAGAACCCAGTCCAGGCTAACGGTGAAACCGCCAACGGGAGGCAACGCGGTCGGCGTTCGCCAATTCAAGCCCATGGTTGTTTCAACCATGGGAACATTACCAAAAAGAATTTCTGACCCTGAAAGGGTTCGTCCGAGTCGAATGCTTTCAGCGTGTTCAAACTTTTCTGTCTAACTCCGAGGGTTGTCGCTTCGCTTCAACCGCTGGGCTGGAATTAGCCAACGCCTTCGGCGTTTTCAGCCAATCTCAACTTACCTAATAAAGGCTCAATCTAGCGCTTCTCGAAGAGGCGGCGGAGGATTTGGGGGAGGAGGGGGGAGGCGGATAGGACGGAGCCCGTGGTAAACCGTCGGGCGAAGCCGTGAAAGAGCTTTCCGGCCTCTTTTGTGTAACGAAACCACCAGACATCGGGCACGGCGGGAAAGGCGTTCGCGTGAATGTGTTGCGGCGTGACCATCTCGAGCAGCCCGAGACGCCCGTGCGTCCGTCCGTAGCCGCTCTGCTTCACCCCGCCCCACGGCGTCTGGGCCACTGCATGCGTGTAGACCACTTCGTTGATCATCACCGTCCCGGCGTCGATTCGTTCTGCCAACGCACGCCCGCGGCGGATGTCGCTCGTGAACACGGCCGCCGTCAAACCGTAAATACTGTCGTTCGCGAGCCTGACCGCCTCATCGTCGGTCTTGAACGTCATGATCGGCAGCACTGGACCAAACGTCTCTTCGGTCATCACCTGCATCGAGTGGTCCACATTCGTAACAACCGTCGGCTCGTGAAACCAACCTTTACCATCCTCAACGCGGCTGCCACCCGTCCGCACTTGCGCGCCGCGCTGCACCGCATCGCTGACATGCCTTTCGACGATCCGTAGCTGACGCTCGTTCGTCATCGCTCCGACGTCGACGCCCTCCGCCGTTGGTTGTCCCTGCCGCAACGAGCGCGTTTCTTTCACCACCAGGTCGATAAACTGCGGCGCAATCGATTCATGCACGTAGCAGCGTTCGATCGACGCGCACGCCTGACCCGAATTGCAGAACGCTCCCCAGATCGCCGCGCGCGCCGCATTCTCGAGCTTCGCATCTTCGAGCACGATCATCGGATCCTTGCCG
>DASTOZ010000299.1:0-9175 GCA_035762365.1 Pyrinomonadaceae bacterium
TCTGTAAGATTCCCATACAAGAATAAGGATTGAATACGCCGATTCTCATGGATGATCGTGTGGCGCGGTAGTTGTGTGCGTACAAGGTGGAGGAATGTGCGATGGCAGAAACAACATCACATACGACAACCGATCACAAGAAAATACAACAATGGGTTGACGAGCGCGGTGGACATCCCGCGCGAGTGAAGGGAACTGAGAGTAAGAATAGTCCCGGTCTGTTGCGAATCGATTATCCGGGTTTCTCCGGTGAAGACAGCCTGGAGGAGATCTCGTGGGAAGAGTTCTTCGATGCTTTCGAAAAGAACGGACTCGCGTTCCTTTACCAGGATAAGACGGCCGACGGCAAGATCAGCCGCTTTTCGAAATTGGTTGATCGCAGCAGCAACAAGAATCATTGACGATGAAGTTTTCAAGGGGGAGGAAGTTATGGAAAGCAAGGCGAAACTGTTCGGACACGCAATACATCCGATTCTGATCGTTTACCCGCTGGGACTGCTATCGACGGCTGTGGTCTTCGACATCATCTATCTGGCGACGGCAAACCCGACCTGGGCGATCGTGGCGTTCTGGGTGATCGCGGCGGGCATCGTTGGCGGACTGATGGCAGCGGTGTTCGGATTGATCGATTACGTGAATATTCCGAACGGCACAAGGGCCAAGCGCATCGGCCTGGTGCACGGACTGGTAAACGTAGGAGTAATGTTGCTGTTCGTGATCAGTTGGCTGCTGCGTTACAGCGTTGCGCCCGAACCCCCGCCAACCGTCGCGTACGCATTGTCATTCATCGGCGTCGGAGCGGCGCTACTGGGCGGTTGGTTGGGTGGCGAGCTCGTCGAACGACTCGGCGTCGGCGTTGCTGACAACGCGCACTTAAATGCGCCGAACTCGTTAACGCAACCGGACGTAAACGAGATCCGCATTCGCGACGAGTATCCGCGGCATGCTTAGAGGCCACGTGTAGAGGCGTAGCGAGGTAGGACCTTGAAACTGAAGAAACTTGCGGACCAGGTCGTCGTCATCACTGGCGCGACCAGCGGTATCGGACTCGTCACTGCACGCATGGCGGCCAGGCGTGGCGCGCGACTTGTTCTCGTCGCTCGCACGGAACCGGCCCTGGAAGCGTTGACGGAAGAGTTGCGAGCGCTGGGCACAGATGCTACCTACGTCAAAGCTGACGTCGGCAACGAACGCGACGTGCGCAACGTGCGAGATGCAGCATGCATGGAGTTCGGCGGCTTTGACACGTGGGTCAACAATGCCGCGGTTTCGATATACGGCAAAGTGACTGACGTGCCGATCGAAGATCATCGACGACTGTTCGACACGAACTACTGGGGCGTGGTTTACGGCTCGCTCATCGCCGCCGATCACCTTGCAACAAAGGGCGGCGCGATCATCAACATCGGCAGCACGCTCTCCGATCGCGCGATCCCGATACAAGGCACGTATTCCGCGTCGAAGCACGCATTGAAAGGCTTCACTGACGCGCTACGCATGGAGCTCGAGCACGATAAAGCGCCCGTTTCAGTCACTCTGATCAAGCCCGCGACAATCAACACGCCGTATCCGCAACACGCCAAGAACTTTTTGCCAACGGATCCGGCGCTGCCGTCTCCGGTTTACGATCCGTCGATCGTTGCAGAAGCGATTCTGTACGCGGCGGAAAACCCGGTGCGGGATCTTTATGTCGGCGGGTCGGCCAAAGCGCTATCGATGGCCGGGTACTACGCTCCCAACTTAACCGACAAGTTCATGGAGCGAACGATGTTTGACACGGCGTCGCGTGAGAAGCATTCTTCAACGCAGCACCGCGCCCTCAATTATCCATCAGGCGAACTAAGAGAGACTGGAGACTACGAGGGGCACGTTGCGAAAACGAGTCTTTATACAAAAGCCCGACTGCACCCTCGCATAACCGCCGGTTCGTTCGCGTTCCTTGCAACTGCGCTCGGTTTCGCGTTGTTGCGGCGCACGAATGGCAGCACGAAGAGAAGAGACTCTGATGGCTTTGACTCAAAAGTCTGAAGAAGTTCGTGAACTGTTGTGTAGGTCGCCGTTGAACAATCCACCCACTGACGCGGGTGGGGATTCCATACTTTGGAGGCAAGGCCACTCTGATGCGTGAGCCACAGGACGTCGATCGTCTCGCCGCGCGGCGCCGTCCAAAAGGACAGCCGGTGATGCACCAGACGTGGGGCAAACTGCTCTTCATGCACTGGCGCATCAAGGAGAACGTGCTTCGTCCACACATTCCGGAACAACTCGAGATCGATACGTACGGTGGTTCAGCGTGGGTCGCGATCACGCCATTCACGATGTGGGACGTGCGCGCGTTGCCGCCTTACGTTCCTCCGGTGCCGGGACTCAGCTCGTTACACGAGTTGAACGTTCGCACTTACGTCCATCACAACGGCGTTCCCGGTGTTTGGTTTTTTTCACTGGACACAAACAGCGCTGCCGCCGTACTGGCGGCGCGATCCGTTTATCACTTGCCTTATCATGCGGCGGCGATCGAACTGAAAGAGCATGGCAGGACGATCGACTACAACCTCAGTCGCGAGGACGACGATCCGCCCGCGGAGTTCCGAGCGACATGGAAGATTGGCGATCCGTTGCCGCAATCGCAGCCCGGATCGAAGGAGTTTTTCTTAACTGAGCGTTACATCCTCTACACAGAACACGACGATCAACTTTATCGAGCACGCATCTATCACGACCCGTGGCCGTTGCAGGAAGCGGAACTGAAGAAGTGGGGTTCTTCGATGCTCGAGGCCAATCGACTGCCACAACCGCCGGGCGATCCGATCGTCCACTATGCGGAAGAAATCAGCGTCGAGATCTGGTATCTCGAAAGAGTCGACTAAGTCGTTTTTCTGTTTCCGAACGTACCAAGCAAACGAAACATTGCGCGTTTAATAGCGAACAGCAACGCTGCTGGCATGCTACTTGAGAGCAATCGTCGCCATTGAATCAAGGGGATATCAAGGGGTAAGTAGTATGAAGATCGAGAACATTCGCGCGGTTCCTGGTCCGAATGTTTTTAGTTACCGTCCGGTGCTCGTGATGCGATTGGATCTCGACGAGCTGTTTGAGCGGGAGAGTCGTGAGTTTGACGGATTCAACGAGCGGCTCCTGAACGTCCTTCCGAGTTTAAGCACACATCATTGCGGCCTCGGCCGGCCGGGTGGCTTTCTCACGCGGCTGGAAGAGGGAACTTATTTCGGACACATTGTCGAGCACATTGCGCTCGAGCTTGCGGATCTCGCGGGCATCGGCGCGATTCACGGCAAGACGCGTCACGAGGAAGGACGCGTCTACAACGTCGTCATTGAATACCAAGCGGAACACGCGGCGACTTACCTCTTTGAACAAGCGGTCGAACTCGTTGAAGCGTTGCTCGAAGGTCACGCGGTCGATCTGAAGGGAATCCTGGATCACGCGAGACGGTTGGTAGCCGACTGGGAGCCCGGGCCCACTACTCGTGCAATCATCGATGCTGCTGAAAAACGTGGTATTCCGGTTAAACGAGATGGGACCGGCAGTCGGCTCCAACTGGGATACGGCAAGAACCTGCGTTACGTGCAAGCGGCCGCAACCGATCAAACGAGCATGATCGCGGTCGAGCTCGCGCAGGACAAAGCTCAGACCAACGAGCGCTTGAGCCGCAATGGAATTCCGGTCCCGAACGGCATCGTCGTTCGTTCGCTTGACGAAGCAAACCAGGCGCTCGACACATTGATCAAACCCGTGGCGGTGAAACCGCTGACGGGTCATCAGGGTCTTGGAGTTTCACTGGAAGTCTCGACGCCGGAGGAAATGAAGGTCGCGTTTGAAGCGGCGACCGAGTTTTCGTCGAAGGTGCTCGTCGAGGAAATGTTTGCTGGTCGAAACTTCCGAGTCGTAGTGATCGGTGGAAAGGTGGTCGCCGCGAGCGAGCGGCGGCCGTGTACCGTCGTGGGTGACGGCGTGAGTTCGATCCGCGAGTTAATCGAGATCGAAAACCAGAACCCGCTGCGCGGCGTTGGTCACGAACGGCCGTTGACGAAGATCAAAGTAGATGCCGACGTGCGAACGCATCTCGCGCATGTCGGAATGTCACTCGACACCGTTCCGGCAGCCAGCGAACGAATCACACTTTCAAACAGAACGAACCTTTCAGTCGGCGCAACGGCCCGCGACGTTACGGACGAAGTTCATCCATCGACTGCACGCTTGTGTCAGCGAGCCGCGCGTTTGATCGGGTTGGATATTTGTGGCGTGGACCTCGTGATAGACGACATCGCGAAGCCGATCACGAGTGGCGGCGTGATCGAAGTGAACGCCGCGCCCGGTCTGCGAATGCATCACTTTCCTTCTGAAGGCGCGGCACGCGACGTCGGACGAGCGCTGGTCGATTCGGTCTATCCAGCGGGCGCGCCGAGTCGCATTCCGATCATTTCGATCACCGGCACCAACGGGAAGACAACGGTTACGCGAATGATCGGTCACGTCCTCAGCGACACCGGACTGTGCGTCGGCATGACGACGACTGACGGGATTTACATCGACGGCGAGCGCGTCGTCGAAGGCGATACGACTGGACCAAAGTCGGCGCAGGTTGTCTTGTCTGATCCGGCAGTGGAAGTGGCCGTGCTCGAAACAGCGCGCGGTGGAATTGTTCGACGCGGACTCGGTTACGACTGGAGCGACATCGGCGTCCTCACCAACATCGGCGACGACCACATCGGACAGGACGGGATCAAATCGATCGCCGACGTCGTGTTTATCAAGTCGTTAGTCGCTGAACGCGTCCGCGAAGGCGGTACGCTGATTCTCAACGCCGACAACGAACACCTCGTCGAACTCGCGAGATCGGAACGAGTCAACAAAGTTCCGAAGAACATCGTCTACTTCTCGGTCAACGAAAAGAACCCCGTCGTGCGCGAGCATTTGCGTGCAGGCGGCACGGCTTACTTCGCGAATCAACGCGCGCTGATCGAGGCGAAGGGAAACAGCCGCCGAACCGTGGCGAAGCTATCGTTGCTGCCCATCGTGATGAATGGAGTCGCCGATTTTCAAATTGCGAACTTGCTGGCGGCAGTCGCCGCGTGCCGCGCGCACGGCGTGTCGCAGAGCGTGTTGTTGAAGAGTCTGGCCAACTTCTCCAGTTGTGCGAACAACCCGGGACGAGCAAATCTCTTTCGGTTGAACGGCGGACACGTCATGGTCGACTACGGGCACAACTCCGACGCGTTCGACGCGATCTGTCGCATGGCTTCGAACTGGAAAGACCGTCGGGTTACGGGAATCATCGGCGTGCCTGGTGACCGCGACAACACGGTGATCGCAAACGCGGGTCGCGTGGCCGCTAAGGGATTCAACCGGCTGATTGTGAAAGAAGATCGCGATCTGCGTGGACGCGCGCCCGGTGAGGTTTCGGGCCTGCTCTGCGACACGGTCCGAGAAGTGTCGCCGGCTACGGAATGCGAAGTCGTCTTGGACGAGGTTGAGGCGTTGCGACGCGCCGTTGGTCAGATGGTCAAAGGCGAAGTGATCGTACTCTTCTATGAAAAACTGAAACCGATTCAGCGAGTGCTGGAGGAGTTTGCGGCGCAACCAGTTCCGGTGTTGCCGCCCACGCCGCCGGTTCAGGCGCCGCCAAAGGTCCAACCAAGGTTCAAACGTTCATTCCCCACGCGGAGATTCCATCGCGCAACTCAACTGTCGCCGCCAGTGTGATACTCGATGGAAACACAACGAACACGAACAGATGTTCGGACTGAGCGCGATCCCATTGGCGACAAGCAGGTCCCTGCCGATGCGCTCCACGGCACTGGGAGAGCAAAACGATGAAGAAAGCGGATCGCACGCTCGTGATTATCGGCGGCAAAGAAGATCGTTCGGCAGACAAAATCATTCTCGGCGAGGTGGCGAAGCGAGTTGGTTCCGGAAAGCTGGTCGTGTCGACACGTGTTGAGTCAGGGTGATCGGTTTGATTTAACCACGCGCCGTCCAAGCCAAATGACCGGCCGCGCCGCGGATAAACTTCCGGAAAAACAGTCAGACGAGGCACACCACGCGTCGAAGTGAATGGTTGTGATCCGTGTTTGCCGAAACCACGGATCACAACAACGTCTTACGACTCTTCAGTCTGTATCTTGTCCATCACACAATCGGATAGCCAGTCGCGGACGTTTTGGAGGTGCTCTTCTTCATGTGTGAGCGCGGTCTCAAACTGCTGTCTCATGTCGTCGTAACCGAGATTCGACGCCATTTCGATCAGCAGCTCCCAACCCGCGTTGTCGGTGAGCTCGGCGGTGAGTAGTGCCTGGAGACACTGCGGCACCGAACTCCTCGGATCCGTCAAGACCTGCATGATCCCCATCGACGTGACGGCTGCAATGTCGGCAGACGGACTCTCGACTGTTGGATCGCCGCCGAGATCGGTGATCGTCTCGTTCAGCATCAGAAAGTGGTCTAACTCTTCCGTGCCAATGCGCCTGATCTCTTCGAGCGTTGGCCCCGGACTCATCTCGCCGAGTGTTTCGCATTTGTTGAGCAGTGCTTCGTACAAGCGGACGCCCATGCGTTCGAACGCGAGCCGCTCACTCAACTTGTCGAGCAGCACCGCCATCGTTGCTTCATCTTCGTCGGCGACGGCTTCTTCCGAAACCGGTACCAGCGGCATCGATCCGAGTGGAAAACCTTCCGTGATGTAATCGACGCGGCTCTCCGCAATCCCTTCCACCCCACCGCCGGAACTCGGCGTTGCGGCTGTTGATCCTTCTATTATTTCGTCCGCTAATTCCGGCGATGTTTGCATGCCGGTGCGGTTACCCATTACTCGCTGTGCCCCCGTGCTCTTCATGCTCCTGCTCCTTTTGCGAATACGCTTTTTCTATCCACTAACTCGGTACCCGGCGTCCACACGTATCCGGCCGCGACGATCTCGGAAGGTGAGCCTTCAGAGTTCATCTGTTCGCGATACGCGATTGACGCAGGCGCCTTCGCGGCTTCGTCCTCGACGTTGATAAACCGTGTTCCCGCAGCACGCAGATCTACTTCGTTGTTCAGTGTCTCGCGAACGAATTGGCGATGACTCTGATAATCGATCAGTTCCGGTAGAGTTTGCGGCAACACTTCCGCCGGATCGCGTCTTTCGATCTGTTGGAACAGATCCATGACCATGTGCAGGTGTCCGAGTTCGTAATCGACGAACCTTTCCCAGATCTGCTTGATGCGCGGGTTCGTCTCGTACTCCGCGCAACTGTAGTAGTTATAGACTTCCGTTGCTTCGTGCAGCATCCACTTCTCGAGCGGTGTTTCGTTCGGATCCATTAGCGACTCGTACTGCGTCACGTGCTGTTCCTCGATCGACGCGATCTCGGCGTACAACTGTCTGGCGATCGGATCGGCAAACATGGGCCCGATTGTCATGTAGTAATCATGAGTTTGGTTCTCCCCGGCGGTGATAGTCGCGGCGTGGATCTTGGTGAGGGGGTCAGCTTTCGTACAGTCATAATGCTCGCGCAGATCGTCTTCCGGCGCGCGATGTTCAACCTGCGTTGGCCTGCCCGGCATGATGTCGGAATAGTTTTGCACGATCGTGTTGGCGTCAGCGCCCATCACGCGATCCATCAATGCAGAAAACCTGTAGAGATGATCGAAGTCTTCCAACAATCCGAAGCGATAAACCTGCGCGAGGTAAGGATCAGGTTCGTGTTGCGCAACACTCGCAGTGACTTCGATCGCGACCTGTTCGAACGCGATTGTTGTTTCCAACGGCGAGAGATCTGCCGGCAACAACCAGTTGACCATCGTCTGTTGATGTTGTTCAACGCGGCGCACTTTGGCGAGCGGCAAGCGAAACTGGCCGTTCATCATGCGCGCCATCGCGTGCATGGTGCGCAATGCATTCGCTTCAATGCCATTCATGAGGATGATACGAACGCGGGTAAACGCGTCGTCGTCGAGTTTGCTGGTTGGCGTACGGACGAGGTCGCGCCAGGTGAAGAGTTGTTTGTCTAGCGGAGTTCCTTTCTCCTTGAAAATATCGAGACTCATACCCACCCTCCTTGTTCGTTCTTTGTCTTGTCAGTAATTTGCGCGGACTTTAAGTCCCGCCAGTTTCAAACTCGTCCGTCGCCAATTACGAATTTGTGTTTAGCGTGCACGTAAAGATCACGACTGCACTTCACGGATGTGAGGCTTGATTCTTGCATCATCTCCCTCACGATCAAACTGACGTTTGAAAATGGAACGCGATACTACGCGAAGACTAAACAAGGGGGAAAGAAAATGGCACGGAAGACCGATCAACGTACACCGCCAGGCAATGGTGAGGATCTTCTTAAACAAGCAAAGCAAACGACAAGCGAAGTTGTCGAACAGGTTCAGCAACAAGCTGGTTCAAAAATTGATCGCCAGAAAGATGAAGCCGCCGGACAACTCCAGAAGCTGGCCGGAGCCGTGCGACATCTCGGCGACGAACTCGGTGGACAGGATCAAGGCCCTATCGCACGTTACGCCGCGGAGTACGGTCGGAAAGCCGCCGACGGCATCGAGCGTTTCACCAACTACCTGGAACAGAACGACACCCGGGCGATGATCCGTGAAGTCGAGAATTTCGGACGACGCCAACCGGCGTTAATGCTCGGGGGAGCATTTCTGCTCGGGCTCGCAGGGGCGCGCTTCCTGAAGAGTTCGATGGCGTCGAACGTATCGGATACAAACGTATCGGATACAAAACTGGGTCGCGGCTTGCCGCCACCGCCACAACAGCCCGCTCACGTACAAACTACGTCGGCCGCACTGTAGTAAAGGAGGTGCAGTATGCAACCGCGGATGAATGAAATTAGACGCATGGACGAACGTCCGCTCGCGGAGTTGTTTTCAGACCTCGTGACCGAGACCACGACGCTCGTAAGAAACGAAGTGGCTCTCGCGAAGGTCGAGATGACGCAAAAGGCGACGAAGGTCGGAAGGAATGTCGGCTCGCTGATTGTTGGCGGCGCGATCGGATACGCGGCTCTGCTGGCGTTCTGCGCTGCCGTCGTCCTTCTGCTGGATCGCGTGATGCCGGCGTGGTTAGCCGCGCTGATAGTCGGCGTGGTCGTGGCTATCGTCGCCTGGGCATTGATCGGCAAGGCGTTAGCGGCGCTTCGCAGGGTCGAGTTGAAGCCGCAGGAAACTG
>DASTOZ010000300.1:0-6237 GCA_035762365.1 Pyrinomonadaceae bacterium
AGACGAGATTTCCAGCCCACGTGTACGAGATCACCACCGCCGAGATAACGATCACGAACAGGGCAGGCGCGCACCAAAAACCAATCGTGTTGTGCCAGTTGAAATCGCGCGCTTTCGCAGGCAAGCCGCGTCGAAACCAAGTGACGTTTCGCACCGCTTTCATGTTCCAGTTCCTGGGCCACCAGAGATAGAACCCGCTCGTTACCAGAAACAGGAAACCGAGATTACACGCGCCCGTGATCGCACGCGCGACGTTGCGGTTATCGCCCTTCGCGCCGCGCCAGCGATGCCAGTCAGTAACAACTCGAAAGAAACTGCGAACGCGCTGCGATCCTTCGCCGAGAACCTGTGCTGAATAGGGATTCACGAACAGCGTCGTTTCCCGACCAAACGCGATCTCCGCAGGCGCTGCGGGGTCTGATTTCAGCGTGATCGCCGTCGGGTTTGTGCCACGTGCTTCACGAGCTTTTGCGACGAGCGTCTCAACCGGAAGATGGCGCGTCTCGGTTGTTGGTGGCGCAGCACGATAACCGCGAGTATCGGCCCACGAAGTGATCTGCTTTTCGTACGCGAGCAACACGCCCGTCACGCACATGATGAGTATGACAACGCCGGCGATTACGCCGACCGGCAAATGGCACCAAAAGATTATCTTGCGCAGTCGTTTCATTTGCTGTTTCAGATTTTAAACGTCGGCCCAGCGGCGTAGAAGGTTGTGATAGAGAGAAGTAAGCTCGACCACGGAACGGTGTTCGGGAACGTCGTTCATCAGACGCTGGATCGCGACGTCGAGATCGAACAGGATCGTTCGCTCGCCGTCGTCGCGCACCATGCTCTGAATCCAGAAGAACGACGCGATCCTCACTCCGCGCGTCACTGGCCGAACGTGATGCACGCTGCTGGCAGGATACAGAATCATGTGACCAGCGGGCAGTTTCACCGAATGAACGCCGTAAGTGTCTTCGACGACCAGTTCGCCACCCTCGTACTCATCCGGATTGCTGAAGAACAGTGTCGCGGAAAGATCGGTCCTGACTCGATGCGGGGTGCCGGTCACCTGCCGAATCGCGTTGTCTACATGGTTACCAAAAGACTGTCCACCCTCATACCGATTAAAGAGTGGCGGAAAAACCTTCAACGGCAACGCCGCCGACATAAATAGCGGATTGCTTTCGAGCGCCGCGAGAACGACGTCGCCGAGTTGCTTCGCCTCTTCGAGATCTTCGCGCAGTTGCAGGTTGTTCTTGGCGCGTGCTGATTGATGCCCGGCGGTGATTCGTCCGTCGACCCATTCGGCGGCGGCGAGCGTTTTGCGGCAGCTTGCTACTTGATCCGCGGTCAATACATCTGGAACCTGAAGCAGCATGCCTAGAACCTGAAGCTCGTGCTCAACATCGCTGCCCTGCCTGGACCAGGAACGATGTGGCCGCCTCCAATCCGATCGAAATAGAACTTGTCAGTCAGGTTGTAAAGATTCAGCTTCAGGTCGATGTGCTTCGAGATCGGATACGAGGCCATCGCATCGAACGTACAGTACGCGTCGACGAGGCGCGTGTTGATGGTGTTTCCGAAACGGCGATCGACGAACCGCGCGCCGCCGCCGAAATGAAAACCGTTGCGCAGCGTGTAGGTGGACCACACGTTGAAAGAGTTCGGCGGTGTGTTGACCATCTCTTTTCCGATCTCGGCGGGGTTGTTTGATTCGACAGTCGTACTGTCAAGGAACGTGTAACCCGCAAGCACGCGCCAGTCGCGGGTGATGCTTCCTTCAATGCTCAATTCCACGCCGTCGACGCGCTGTTTTCCTTCCAGTACCTGCGGCGGATCGCCGGGCAGAATGCCGGGCGTTCGCGCGTTTAGTTTTTCGACGCGGAAGACGGCGCCAGTCAAGAGCACGCGGCCGCTGAAGAAATCCCACTTGCTGCCCGCTTCGAGTGTGTAGGTCTTTTCCGGATCGATTACGACATTCGCCGTGTTGTACGACAAGCCTTCGAGCGAGGGGTTGAGGGACGTTCCGTATGAAGCATAGACCGCGCCTTGCGGCAACGGCTTGAACACGACGCCCGCGCGCGTGCTCAACATGCGATCGACGCGAGAAACGGGAGCGCCAGTGGTCGAGATGCCGTCAGCATCAAAGCGGTCCCAACGCAGTCCGCCGTTGAGTTCCCATTTGTCGCCGAGCTTCGCAGCGTCGAACAAGTAGACCGCCTGCGAGTTTGCCGTGACGTCGCCGACGATGGGGCTGATCGTGATTGGACCAGTAAACACGTCGTCGGGATTGGGATTCAACAGCGTAGTAGGCATGTTTGGCGCGGTGCGTGTCAGTCGCGTGTTGTTCTCGCGCGCAAAGTCGACGCCGGTGACAAGGACGTGCTCGATGTTGCCGGTTGAAAAATGGGAAATGAAGTCGGTTTGGTTGTCCCAGATCTTGTCTTCTGTTTGCCACGAACGGAATTCACGATTGATGGCCGTTGAGTTGTTGTTGGCGAAGCGTGGTGGCGTGGCGATCGAGTCGCGCGACGAGTTGGCGAAACGAAATTGATTGCGCAGCGACAGGCCGTCGTTGAAGTCTTTTTCAAACCGCAACGTCAGGAGGTCGGAATTTAACTTTTCATAGTCGCGATCCCGAAGACCATAGAAGGTGTCGCGCGGCACTGGCGCCGGGCGATCGCGATGGTTCACGAGGACGTTGTTTGTTACCGGGACCCAGGGAATGCCGTAGTCGGAGATGTTGTCCTGCTTCAGTTTGTAGTAGCTAATGGTGAAACGCGTCGGTTTGCCAACGCCTAACGTCAACGACGGTGCGACGCCCCAACGATCGAACTCAACCACGTCGCGTCCGGCGACTCCGGAGTGATGCGCCAGCATGTTCAAACGAAACGCGACGCTGTCGCCGATTGGGAGATTCACGTCGGCCGTTGCGCGACGAGTACGGTCAGTGCCGAGGTCGAACGTGCCTGCAAGTGTGCGACGAAGGCCCGGAGTCTTATTGATCAGGTTGATCGATCCGCCCGTCGAACCGCGACCCGTGTAAGCGGAGCCTGGTCCTTTCACGACGTCGACCTGTTCGAGGTTGAAAGGATCGCGAGACTGCGGACTGATGTCGCGCACGCCGTCGACAAAGATATCGTTGCGCGCGCTGAAGCCTCGCAGCGTCAGATTGTCGCCCGCCGGATTGCCACCTTCGCCTGCGGTGATCGTCAACCCGGGCACGTTGCGTAAGACGTCGCGCAGTGTAGTGGCGCCTTGTTCTTCGATGACTTCTTTCGTGATGACAGTGATTGTTTGCGGCGTGTCGAGTATGGGTTGCGTGTACTTGGTCGACGAGAGGACAGGGCGCGAATCGTCGCGGATCTCAACCGATTCCTCTTCCGCGTGAATCTCGAGCATCACGGTCTTCTTGTCCGTGAATCGATAACTGACACCGGTGCCGCTCAGGATCGCGCGCAGCGCCTGTTCCGGTGAATGGCGGCCGACGACGCCCGGGGAAGAGAGCGAACGCATCGCGTCGTTGGGAATTATGATTTGAATGTCCGCGGTTTTTTGAAACGCGATTAGAGCCGACTCGAGCGTGCCCGCCGGTATATCGAACTCAATGAGTCGCTGTTGCTCGGTGGCGACTGTCTTGTCGTCGAGAGTTGTCTTGCCAAGAACGATGCTGTGGCTTTTGTTTGGGCAGTAGGCGACAAGAGCGCCCATGGCGGTGATAGCGACGATCCAGTATCGTGGGCCACGACGTTTGTGAAGCCGCTTCTTGTGGCGGCGCGGTTCCGGCGGCATGCTGCTTCCTCTGTGAAAATGAAGTCGAACGGCGCGAAATTGAAAATCGTTTTCAATTTCAGCCCAAGCAGAATAGATGAGAACTCCGAAGAGCGTCAAGTCGTCGGTGAGACCTTTTTGCCGTTGCGCGTGGTGTGACCGTTCCGAACGACGTGCCCGTTGAGCAATGGACGCAGTACCTGACCCGTGTGTGAGCGCTTCGAACGGGCGACCTCTTCAGGCGTGCCCTGCGCTACAACACGGCCGCCATGTTCGCCGCCTTCCGGACCAAGATCGATGATGTAATCAGCCGACTTGATCACGTCGAGGTTGTGCTCGATGACGAGCACCGTGTTGCCGAGCGACACGAGTCGTTGCAGCACGTCGAGCAGTTTGTGGACGTCGGCGAAGTGCAGGCCGGTGGTTGGTTCGTCGAGGATGTAGATGGTCCGTCCGGTGGCGCGCTTCGAAAGTTCCTTTGCGAGCTTTATTCGTTGCGCCTCACCGCCCGAAAGTGTTGTCGCCGACTGACCCAGCTTGATGTAACCGAGCCCCACGTCGAGCAACGTCTGAATTTTCTGATTGATCTGCGGGATGTTCTCCAACAACGGCGCTGCTTCCTCGACTGTCGTGTCCAGCAGGTCCGCAATCGACTTGCCTTTGTATTTGACGGCCATTGTCTCGCGGTTGTAGCGCGCGCCGCGGCACACGTCGCACAGCACGTAAACATCGGGAAGGAAGTTCATCTCGATGCGTTTCATGCCGTCGCCTTCACATGCCTCACAACGTCCGCCTTTGACGTTGAAGGAGAAGCGGCCGGGCTTGTAGCCACGTTCGCGTGACTCGGGCAGCATCGCGTAGAGCTCGCGCAGCGGTGTGAACAGTCCCGTGTAGGTGGCCGGGTTGGATCGCGGGGTGCGGCCGATGGGCGACTGGTCGATCTCGATTACCTTATCGATGTGTTCGAGACCTTCAATCGACCGGTATGGACCAGGCTCGGTGTGCGAGCCGTACAGGTGTTGGGCCAAAGCGTAGTAAAGGATGTCTTCGACGAGAGTTGACTTACCCGATCCGGAAACACCGGTCACGACCGTCAGCAAGCCAAGCGGAAACGAGACGTCGATTTCTTTCAGGTTGTTCGCGTAGGCGCCATGGATCGTCAGCGATTTGCCGTTCGGCGCTCTTCGTTCGGCTGGCACTTCGATCTTGCGCGCGCCGCGAATGTAGAGTCCGGTAACTGAATCCGGGTTCTCGGAGACCTCTGCGGCCGAACCGACCGCAACCACCTTGCCGCCGTGCGCGCCTGCTCCCGGTCCGAGGTCGACCACGTAATCAGCGCGACGGATTGTCTCCTCGTCGTGTTCGACCACGAGTACCGTGTTGCCGAGATCGCGCAGCGCCGAAAGTGTTTCCAACAGCTTCTGATTGTCGCGCGGATGCAGACCGATCGACGGCTCGTCGAGCACGTAAAGAACGCCGCGCAACTGCGACCCGATCTGCGTAGCAAGTCGAATGCGCTGACCTTCGCCACCCGACAACGTCGACGACGTACGATCGAGAGTCAGATAACCAAGCCCGACCGTCTTCAGGAACTGAAGCCGGTTCTTGATCTCGCGCAGTATCGGACCCGCAATTTGTTCTTCTCGAGAATTCAGCCCTACCTGCTCGAAAGCCGTAATCGCATCGTCGATCGGCAACGCGGTGTACTCCGCGATACCTCGTCCGCCGACCCGCACCGACAGCGAATCGGAACGCAACCGCTGGCCTTTGCACTCGCTACACACAGTCGGTGAAACCAACTCCTCGAGCGCGACCCGAATCTTCTCGTTAGGCGGTTCGCTCAATCGTTCCTGAAGCCACTTGAGCGCGCCTTTCCATTCGTTCTGATAGTTATAGAGGCCCTGTGTGAACGTGATTCTCGTGCTCAGCCCGTTCAGAAACGCGTCGCGCACTTCCTTCGCGAGATCGGCAAACGCCGTCCTGGGATCGGCGTTGAAGTGTTTGCAGATCGCGAGCAACGCGCTGCGTAGATACGCGGAACCCTGCTTGTCCTGCGTGCCCATGTAGCCGAGTCGTTCGGGAGTCTGACGCGAGTCGGGAATCAACTTCAGCGAGTCGATCTCCATCACGGTCCCGAGACCGTGACATCGCTTGCACGCGCCGTACGCGGAGTTGAAGGAGAACGAGCGTGGCTCGAGTGGTGGAACGTTGATGCCGCAGTTCACGCACGCCATGCGTTCCGAGTAAAGCTTCTCTTCGCCGTCGACAATTGAGATGAGCACGGCGCCGCTTGTTAATTTCAAAGCCGTGCGGATCGAGTCGGTCAAACGCTCGCGAATGCCGGATTTAATCAAGAGCCGATCGACGACGGCTTCGATCGTGTGGTTTCGACGTTTGTCGAGCCGGATCTCTTCGTCGAGCGAGAGTAGTTCACCGTCGATGCGCGCGCGGAGAAAACCGTCTTTCGCGAGTTTCTCC
>DASTOZ010000301.1:0-3915 GCA_035762365.1 Pyrinomonadaceae bacterium
CCTTTCTCTTTGCTTCTCTCTCTTTGCGCCTCTTTGCGCCTTTGCGCCTTTGCGTGAAACTTTAATCCTTGATCTTAAACGCCACCACTTCCATCTTGATCTGCGCACGCGGATCCGTGTCTTTCATTCCGTCCAACATCATCTGCGCCTGCATCGTCTTGTTCGGCAGCAACTCCGGCTGACGCTCCGACGGTACGACGATTAGGGTCTTTTCCTTCACTGGCTTCCCCTCGTAGTCGACGACCGAGCCTTTGATCTCGAGCCCCGTGATGGTCTTGCCAGTGAGATTACGGACGGTGGTGCGGAGAGTCATCGTGAGATCGCCCAGCGGGCGTTTAGCTTCAAACCCTTCGGGTTCGTCCAGAACAATGTTGGGTTTGTGCTTGTCAAACTCCGGATTGCCCGGTCGGATGGCGCCCTGTAAGGTCGCACCGACTCGTGGACCGCTGCTGACCGCCCACATCAAGAACCCGAAAATGAGTGCAATCACGACCGCGGCGCCGATTGCAACACCGATGATGAGCGTTCGGTTTGACTCGCTGGTTTCGAGTCGCCGATCCGGAGCAGCCATAGTGTGGGAATTGTATAAGACTGCCGCTTACTTCCCAAGTAGCCGGGCGATCAGTACTTCCAACTGACTGAAATCTATCGGTTTGGTGATGTAACTGTCGCACCCGGCCGCGATGGCATCGGCCTGGAAATCCGAGGTGTCGTGGGCAGACACGGCGACGATCGGCACTTTCCCGAAGCCGTCCAGTTTGCGAATGGCGCGCGTCGCGGCAAGGCCGTCGATAACCGGAAGACTCAAGTCCATCAAAATCAGGTCCGGCCGCTCAGATTGGGCGAGGCGCACGGCCTCTTCGCCGTTGGTGGCCTCGACCACCCCATACCCCGCCATCTCCAATAGACGTCGCATCATGAAGCGGTTGTCTTCGGTGTCTTCGACCAGCAAGACGGTCGCGATCTGTTCCTGAATTTGCATTTGGCTGACTAAACTGAGCGCAAACTGGACGGTCGACCCATCCCAAGTTGTTGATTTTACTGTATCACTAGAATACGTGCGCCTTTTTTGTTACCATGCCGCATTGAAATACAACACATAAAGCTGCTGGACCATCGTCCCTTTAGTACACTCGGTCCGGCAGGAGGTTCCCTCCCCTACGGCCCCCTGAAAAAAGAGCTGAGAGAGATTTCGCACCGATGAAGGCTTCAATGTCGAGGACAGAAGATAGGGAGTCGCTTCAAGACCTCGGGAGAGCGTCGATTCAAATCGTCCATGACCTCAAGAACCAACTAAATGGTCTCAAACTGTATGCCACGTTCCTCCGGCGGCGTATCGAGAAGAGCGAACGGCCTGACGACGAACAGGAAACCATCGGCAAGCTCATCAACGGTCTCGACCGCGCGGCCCACGATCTTTCAATGATTGTCGAGCTTGGGCGCGAGGTCGAACTGAAGATACAGCCCGGGTTCGAAATGGCGAAAGTGCTGCGTAATCTGTGCTCGAGCTTCAAGGAGAACGAGGCGCAAGTTGTTTGCGAATCAAACGCCGATGCGATTCAGGGTGACTTCGATCATTCCAAACTTACGGACGCCTTCAAATCGATGTTTGCAGGCGCCATTAAGTTCAAAAAGAATGAAGACGGTGCACAACCGGTTAAAGTGTCCGTCAAAGCCTCCGACAACAACGCAGTGATCGAATGGTCCGGCCTTCGCCCCTTGAATCACGATCCGTTTCGCACATTTGCCGGCAGCGACGAGATCCGGCTGTCTTTGGCAAAAAAGATCATCGAGGCGCACGGCGGCTCGACGGAATTGGCAGACCAAAAACTTGTCGTGGTGCTGCCGCTTGCCGGATCTCAGCCCGGTTGATACTGATTCTTTCGGATAAGGGAGTAAAACCATCATGGTGCCCCAAGGCGCGGCTATTTCGAGAGAGGAGAAAAAGGTGGAGAACAGAGAAGTACGAATTCTTGTCGTAGACGACGAGCCGATGATGGCTGACTCGCTGCGACAAAACTTCATCGAGGAAGGTTATTCGGTCGACACGGCGGCAACAGGTGCGGCTGCTATCGAATTGTTCGACCAGGGCGCGCATCATCTCGCGATTTGCGACCTGCAACTGCCGGACATGGACGGCCTCGAAGTGTTGCGCCACATGAAAGACGCGCGACCAACCTCGGAAGTGATCGTGGTCACTGGATACGGAACAGTCCAGAAAGCTGTCGAAGCGACGAAAGCTGGTGCTTTCTATTTTGTCGAGAAGCCGTTTGATTTTGAAGAACTGCAACCGCTGGTCGAAAAGGCGCTCGAGCGCCGCGAGCTCGTAGCGGAAACCGCGAACATGCGGCGTCAACTTTCGACGCGCGCCGAATATTTCAACATCATCGGCGCGTCGAAACCGATGCAGCAGATTTATGAAACGATCGAATCGGTGGCGAAGTCTGACGCGAATGTTCTGATCGTGGGTGAGTCAGGCACGGGCAAGGAGCTGATCGCCAATGCGATCCATTACCAGTCGCTGCGATCGAAGAAACCGTTCATCAAAGTGAACTGCGCGGCGTTGCCGAAAGAGTTGATCGAGTCGGAGCTGTTTGGTCACACGAAGGGCGCCTTCACCGGCGCGCACGCCGACAAGGAAGGGTTGGTACAGCACGCGGCGGGTGGTTCGTTGATGCTCGACGAAATCGCCGAGATGCCGGTCGAGTTGCAACCGAAGCTGTTGCGCGTGTTGCAGGAGAGAAGTTATCGCAAGATCGGTTCGGAAAAGACTTACGCAGTCGATTTTCGTCTCGTCTGCTCGACGAACCGTCCGCCTGCTGACGCGATTCGCGATGGTCTGCTGCGCGACGATCTGTTCTATCGCATTTCGACGATCACGATTCACGTGCCGCCGCTGCGTGAACGTAGCGAGGACATTCAACTTTTGACCGAGCATTTCCTTCACATGTATGCTCAAAAATACGAGCGGCCGATCACCGGCGTTTCGCAGGCTGCGTATCAGCGGTTGTTCGGTCACACGTGGCCCGGCAACGTGCGTGAACTACAGAACGTGATCGAACGCGCGGTGCTGCTCGCGAAAGATAAGCAGATCGAACCGATCGACTTGCCTTTCGACAACGGAACTGTTCCCGAAGGCTCATCGTCGCACGTGACCTGGGACGTGCCGCCGAACATGACACTCGAAGACATCGAACGGCTCGTCATCGAACGGACCTTGCAACGCACTGGTGGAAACAAACAGGCGGCGGCAAATCTGTTGGGTATTTATCGTCCGCGGCTTTACAGCAAGATAAGGAAGTACAATATCGACGTACCTTCATTGGTTTCGGCATGAGTTGAGCTTTGTGCCTGGGTTTTTGGTCTTGGGTCTTTGGTCTTGGGCCTTTGCTGTTCAAGCCAAACTTCTAAGCCTTAATTTCCGAGTACAAACCACAAAGTACCTAAAACCGAAGACCTAAGACCGAAGACCTAAGACCCAAGGCCAGTGGCGCATCTCCCCACCCAATCCCCTCGCCTGCGCAGCATCGACGCACTGCGCGGGATCGCGGCGTTGGGCGTCGTTCTTTACCACGCCGTGGAGCAAGGGCCGAAGTGGCTGCCAAACAACCTCTTCGACTACCCCGTCCGCGCGCTTCAGTTCGTCAGCTCGTTTGGCTACATCGGCGTTTTTCTGTTCTTCGTCATTTCCGGATTTTGCATTCACCTGCAATGGGCCAAGGCTCGTGCCACGGGCGTTGAGCCTGACATTCGCTTTGGTCCATTCTGGAAACGACGTCTGCGCCGGCTCTACCCGCCGTACGTGATCGCGCTGGGGCTGTTTCTGCTCATCACCGCCATAAAATCAGAAGTCAGCCTGACGCACTTCTTCTTTTACGACCTCGTCATGCATCTGTTGATGCTGCACAATCTCGA
>DASTOZ010000302.1:0-8206 GCA_035762365.1 Pyrinomonadaceae bacterium
CGCTCCCGGCGTGATCGCGAGATCGCCGCCGTAGCGCGGCGCTTTTCCAATCGCGGCGAACGTCGCGCCGTACTCACGCCCGTCGATCTCCAACACGAACGGATGTGGACTCCACGACGCGAGATGACTCAACCCCGAAATCCAAAACGCGCCTTTGCCGATCCGTTTCTTCAACCGTGGACGAACATGCCGCACGATCGACGCGTCGAGACCGATACCGGCCATCAACGCAAAATGCCGGCTGACGTTATTTTGTTCGTCAATCGCGAGACCGAGATGAATGCGCCGCGTGTTACCGCGCGCAGCGATCGTCGCTGCTTCCTGCTCGTCGAGTGGCAAGCCAAGCTCACGAGCCAGCACGTTCGCCGTTCCGCGGGGAATAATTCCGAGTCGGGCTTTCGTACCCGCCAAACCCTGAATGACTTCGTTGATGGTGCCATCGCCGCCCGCGACGAAGACGTCGGAAGATCCGTTGCGTGCAGCTCGCGCAGCGATCTCGGTTGCTTCATGAGCGCGCGTCGTCGGCCTGAGGTCGACCTCAACGCCGCGCGATCTGAGAAGGGAAGCGATGTGCTCGATGGGAAGACGGCGCGATTTATAGCGTCCCGTCTTGGGGTTTGAGATTAGCGTTGCTTTGCGTGCACCCACGGAACTTCAGAATTACTCCAACCGATAATTTGGCGCCTCCTTCGTGATGATCACGTCGTGGACGTGCGACTCTTTCAAGCCGGCCGACGTGATGCGCAGGAAACGAGTCTTCTCCTGGAATTCGCGGATCGTGTGGCAACCCGTGTAACCCATGCCGGATCGCAGGCCGCCCACCAGTTGCGTGACCATGTCCGCGAGCGTGCCTTTGTAAGGCACCCGGCCTTCGATTCCTTCGGGCACGAGTTTCGATTCGCTCGCCGTCATGTCCTGGGCGTACCGATCGCGGGAACCTTCACGCATGGCGCCAATCGACCCCATTCCGCGGTAGGTCTTGAACGAACGACCCTGAAACAAGATCACTTCGCCAGGCGCTTCTTCTGTTCCGGCAAACAGCGATCCAATCATCACGACGTCAGCGCCAGCAGCGATTGCCTTAGCAACATCGCCGGAAAACTTCACGCCGCCGTCGGAGATCACCGGCACGCCTGCGCTGCGTGCTGCCTGAACACAACTTGAAATGGCGGTTATTTGCGGCACCCCAGCGCCGGTCACGACGCGCGTCGTACAGATCGATCCGGGGCCGATGCCGACTTTGACCGCATCCACGCCCGCATCGATCAATTCCTGCGCGCCCGCGGTCGTGCCGACATTGCCCGCGATCAGATCCGTTTCCGGGTGACGGCGTTTGATGTCTTTCACTGCATTTATGACGCGTGACGAGTGTCCGTGTGCGGTGTCGATAACCAGACAATCGACGCGGGCTTTGACCAACTCGTCCGCTCGTTCCTGGTAATCGCCCGTCGCGCCGATCGCGGCCGCAACACGCAACCGGCCGAGGTCGTCTTTCGCAGCCGATGGATACTTGATCGCCTTTTGAATGTCTTTGACGGTGATCAGGCCCTTGATGTGTTTGTCGTCGTCGACGACGAGCAGTTTTTCGATCCGGTGTTTTTGCAGAACCGCCTTGGCCTGGTCCAATGTCGTTCCGACGGGAACCGTCACGAGCGGTTGTTTCGTCATCACTTCCGCGACGGGAATGTCGAACCGCGTCTCAAAGCGAAGATCGCGATTGGTGATGATGCCGACGAGATGACCCGTTTCGTCTACAACCGGAACGCCGCTGATATGAAACCGCTCCATCACCTGAAGCGCTTCGCGCACCGGACGATCGGGGCGAATCGTCACCGGATCGACGATCATTCCCGATTCGGATCGTTTTACTTTGTCGACTTCCTCCGCCTGCCGTTCGACGCTGAGGTTCTTGTGAATGACGCCGATGCCGCCTTGCTGCGCGAGCGCGATCGCGAGCGCCGCCTCGGTCACTGTGTCCATCGCGGCGGAGCACAACGGAATTTGCAAACGGATGTTGCGCGTAAATTGGGTGGCGGTGTCAGTCTCGTGAGGGAGAACGTCAGAACGATCGGGGATTAATAGTACGTCGTCGAAGGTCAGTCCTTCGTAGATATCGGATGTAATCATGTATGGGTAACACTTCCTGGTTAGTTGCCAGCAACTTTAAATTATTTGTTTTCGGTGAACGCCCATTATACATAGAGGCGTACTGTTCGTCGTTCGCCGGAACACGGATCTCGGCGCGTTTTTGAAACCAGTGGAGCGCTGCGAGCGCGCCGGCAGTCAGCAGAGCCAGAATCAGAATCGCGAGGAACACAGTTAATAAAGGAGAGCGCGTCGCGGGCGTGTCGGTGTAGACCTTGGAATGCATCGGCGTGGTGTTAACGTCGTCGGACGTGTCGCCATGTTCGCGCAAGTATCGCGTGTAACCTTCAATGGCTTCGCGCTCGTCGTAGCCGACACACTTCGCGTAGGCCTTTATGAAGCTGCGATTGAAAACACCTCCGGGCAGGCGTTTGTAATCGTTCGCTTCGATGGCTTCCAGGTAATGGACAGAGATGCGGGTTTGATCGCAAATCTCGCGCAAGCCGATGCCGCGCTCCTCGCGGGCGAGTCGCAATTGTTCGCCTATACTTGCTGCCATCTCCAATCGCTCGTTCCTGGTTGGCTCGGTTGGACCGCCGCTAGTATGTAATGCGTACAACTCCCACTTTTCCCGCACTATAGCCTGCGCTGCTAAACGGTGTCAAACTTTGGGGTTTACTTCTCTTGCTTCTTGTCGCCTGCGGTGGTACGTTGAGGCCAAACAAGTGACCCGTAATAGACGCTTTTAATTTCTACAATCACAAAGTGAGGATCAAGAGATGCCCCTGGAAGCACTCGGAATGGTTGAGACCAAAGGATTCGTGGGTGCAGTTGAAGCCGCCGATGCGATGGTCAAAGCAGCGAATGTGCAACTGCTCGGCAAAGAGTACATCGGAGCCGGCTATGTGACGATCTTCGTGCGCGGCGATGTTGGCGCTGTGAAAGCAGCGACCGATGCAGGCGCGGCGGCAGCCAGGCGAGTCGGCGAGTTGATCAGCGTGCACGTCATTCCACGTCCGCATGCTGAAGTCGAGCGCGTGCTTCCCGTGAATGGTCGCACTGGTTTGAGTCCCGACGAGCAAGCGTTGCAAGGCGGCGCCCGCGGGCAGCTCGGTCAGGGAGACCAGGGCCGTTCGCTCACCGGCGCTCGGGATGCAAACAAAGAGCGAGCACGATAGTTGCCGGTGCTTTGTACTTAGTGCTTAGAACTTTGTTCGCTTGTGAACGGTCGGATTCAAATCTAATGGCTCGCTAGCGAACAAAGAACCAAGAACAAAGCACTAAGTTCGGAGTTTGTTATGTCAGTCGATAAAGACCTAGTTTCCGTACAGCAGGCTCGTGACCTGGTTGAAGCCGCGCATCGCGCGCAGTCCGAAGTGGCCCAATTCGACCAGGGCAAGATCGATCGCATTTGCGAGGCGATGGCGAAAGCTGCGTTGCGCGAAGCCGCGCGGCTCGGTGCAATGGCGGTCGAAGAAACTGGTTACGGCATTCCCGCCGACAAACAAGAGAAGAACCGGTTCGCAGCCGAAGACGTTTGGAACTACTTTCGCGGCCTGCGTACCAAGGGCGTTGTTTCCGAGTCGAAAGACGTAGTCGAGATCGCGAGTCCACGCGGCGTTGTCGCAGGCATCATACCTTCAACTAATCCAACCTCGACGGCGATTTTCAAGATCCTGATCGCAATCAAGTCACGGAACACCGTGGTGCTGTCGCCACATCCGTCGGCAGCGAAGTGCATTAACGAGACCGCGCGAGTGATGCGCGAAGCGGGTGTCAAAGAAGGTCTGCCGTCTGAAGCGATCGGTTGCATGACGACGGCGACCATCGAAGGCACCGAAACGTTGATGAAGCACAAGCAAACGGCAGTGATTCTCGCGACGGGCGGTATCGGTCTGGTTCGTGCGGCGTATTCGTCGGGTAAACCTGCGTTCGGAGTTGGTCCAGGCAATGTGCCGGTGTGTATCGAGCGAACTGCCGACGTGCCGAAAGCTGTGCAGGACATATTGACGGGCAAGTGTTTTGACAATGGAACGATCTGCGCTTCGGAGCAAGCGGTTGTTTGCGATGCGCCTCTCGAGCAGGCGGTGCGCGAACAGTTCAAACTTCAAGGCGCGCATTTTCTGTCTGCCACGGAAGCGGATCAGCTCGCGAAGGTCGTCGCGACTCCGCAGCGATCGTTGAATCCGGGGATCGTCGGCAAGTCGGTCGAGGTGATTGCGAAGATGGCGGGTCTGACGGTTCCGCCGGGAACGCGATGTTTGCTGGCGGACGTCGCCGGCGTGGGCCGGGATTTCCCGTTGTCGATGGAAAAGCTCTCGCCGATTCTCGCGTTTTATGTCGCAGACGGATTGTCCGAATGCGCAAAGCTCAGTCAGCAGGTGCTTGGTTACGGCGGCATGGGCCACACGGCTGGAATTCACACGCGTTCGCGCGAAGCAGCGGTGAAGTTTGGTTCCGAGATGCCGGCGTCGCGTGTCACGGTCAACACGCCGACGACGCATGGCGCGATCGGTTTTTCGACCGCGTTGCCGCCATCGATGACGCTCGGCTGTGGATCGTGGGGAGGCAACGTCACTTCCGACAACGTCTCGCCGTTGCACTTGATGGACATCAAGCGAGTCGCTTTCGAAACGCGGCCGGTGAAGAGCGCGCGTCCGGCGGTTGGAGTTCAACCAGCGGCCAGTACACCGATGCCCGCGAAAGAACCAGCGATCGCGGGCGGCAAGATCGATCGACACGAGATCGCCGCGATCGTCGATCGTTTCCTGGCAGGCAAGCGCGTCGATATGCCGGGGGCACCCGCGCCTTCCGCGCCGTTACCAAAACCGGAGATCGAAGAAGTCGAAGCAGGAAGCATGTACACCGCACCCGCTCCGCCACCGGTGGTCAACGAACCGGTAAGCAAACCGAAACCCGCAGCGTCCACCAACGGCAATAAAGCCGCGGTAGAATTTATCAGCGAAGACGACGTGCGCCGGGCGCTTCAGAAGGGTGAAAAGATTTATATCAACGCCAAGACCATAATCACCCCTGCCGCCCGAGACCTCGGTGAACCAGCGGAGGTATTCGCAAAGATATAGAACTTTCGTGCTTTGTACCTGGTGCTTGGTCTTTGGACTTAGGTCTTTGGTCTTGGAGATCAAAGAACAAAGCACAAAGACCAAAGACCCAAGACCCAAGACCCATGTTTCTGGCAAAGGTAGTAGGCACTGTCTGGTCCACCAAGAAGACGCCCGATCTCGAAGGCGTCAGGTTTCTCATCGTTCATCCTTACGATCTCGACAAAGAGCCAACGCGAAACATCGTCGTCGTCGCCGATCGACTTGGCGCGGGGACCGGTGAGATGGTCATGTGCGCGTACGGCAAAGCAGCGCGAACGGCGATCGGAAACCAGGACATGTCGATCGAAGCAGCGGTGGTCGGCATCGTCGATCGAGTGGACATCAGCGACACTGCTTCGGACGAGATGCGTGAAGCAGCGCATCGGCTTGCGCAAGAAAACGGACGCCCCTAACTTCTGTTACTCGATTGCTCATCGCCAACCATAGACACGGATCACCGATCACTTCCCAATGGCCAATGAAGATTTGATCTATCGCATCACTCGCGCGGTTTACGAGCGCCTGGGCGCGAATGCCGACGAACAGATGGTGGAGCAGTTGGTCACGGACATCTACCGCGAGGTCAACACCGCCCCGCTTGTGTCCTCTGGTGCTTCGTCTGCCTCACCTGCTGAGGGTTCCGCCGCGCGCATGATCATCTCCGTGTTCGGGTTGGACCACCCCGGCATCGTCGCCGGTGTTTCACAGATCCTCGCCGACGCCAGTTGCAGCATCATCGACATCAATCAAACGGTCGTGCAGGGAAAGTTCGCCATGGTGATTATCGGCGACACGTCACGCGCGCGCGAAAGCACCGCGGAATTGAAGGAACGGCTCCGGCGCGCTGGCGAACAGCTCGGTGTGCGCATCTACGCGCAACGTGAAGACCTATTCAATGCCATGCATCGGGTTTAAGATCTGTGACCATGTCTGAACCTGAAATAGCCCGTCGCTGTACTTCCTGCGGCCTCTCGGTGCGCAAGTCGGCGATGTTCTGTCCGCAGTGTGGCAATCCGATCAGTCAGACCACAAACTCTTCACAAACCGCACCGACGCAAGTTCTGGATCCGGAGCCGAATCCGATCTCGCGCTCGGGCGTCGCCGAAAACGTGCGTGAACGCGTGGAAAAGATACGACACGTCTCGAGCGTAGTTATAGATCAGGCAGCGTACGATCCGAGCTTGCGTTTTCTCCTCGTTGCCGCCGCGCTGTTTCTGCTGTTTGTCGTGCTGGTGATCCTCAGCAAAGTGGTCGGATGAGGAGGTGGTCTTGGGCCTTTGGTCTTGGGCCTTTGGATCTCGAAGCAAACAACGGACAAAGATTAAAAACCAAAAAACCAAAGACCAAAGACCAAAGACCTAAGACCTAAGACCTAAGACCTAAGACCTAAGACCAAAGACCTAAGACCCACGTCCCATGGAATACACTCAGGCCGAAATACTGCAAACCGTCGCGATGACCGAGATGGAGCATCTCGACGTCCGCACGGTCACGCTCGGTCTGAACCTGCTCGATTGCAGCAGCGATTCAATCAATCGCATCGCACAAAAAGCAGGCGACAAGATTCGCACTGTGGCCGCCCGGCTCGTGAGAACCGTCGACGAAATTGGCGACGAGTTTGGCATTCGTGTCGCCAACAAACGAATCTCCGTCACGCCGATCGCGCTCCTGACTGAAGGCGCGAAAGGCAATCCCGTCGTGCTCGCGCGCGCCATCGACGACGCCGCGGGGACAGTCGGCGTCGATTTCATCGGGGGCTACTCAGCGTTGGTCCAAAAAGGCACGACGGAATCCGAGCGACGCTTGCTCGATTCGATACCGGAAGCGCTCTCGTCCACCACGCGTTTGTGCTCGTCCGTGAATGCCGCGACGACGCGGGCCGGCATCAACATGGACGTGGTGGGCCACATCGGCAGAATCATCAAGGACGCCGCCGAGCGAACGCGTGACGAGGGTGGTATCGCCTGCGCGAAGTTTGTGTGTTTCGCGAATGCGGTTGAAGACAATCCCTTCATGGCGGGCGCGTTTCACGGCGTGAGTGAGGCAGGAGCCGTGATCAATGTCGGCGTTTCCGGTCCGGGCGTTGTCAATCATGCAGTCAGACACGCTGACAAGGACCTGCCGTTACAGGATCTGGCGGAGACGATCAAGAAGCTTTCATTCAAGCTTGCGCGCGCCGGTGAACTGGTTGGCCGCGAAGCCGCACGTCGATTGGGAATCCCGTTCGGCATCATCGATCTCTCGCTCGCGCCGACGCCTGTTCCCGGCGACTCGGTCGCGAACATTATCGAAGCGATGGGTTTCGAACGGGCGGGCACGCATGGCACGACCGCGGCGCTGGCGCTGCTCACGGACGCCGTGAAAAAAGGCGGCGCGATGGCAAGCGGTTCAGTCGGGGGAATGAGCGGCGCGTTTATTCCGGTTTCGGAAGACGCGGGAATGATCGAGGCGGCGCAGGTCGGCGCGTTGTCGCTCGCAAAGCTGGAAGCATGGACCAGCGTCTGTTCCGTCGGGATCGACATGGTTGCGGTGCCGGGTTCCACTTCAGCGGAAACGATCTCCGCGATCATCGCCGACGAGATGGCGATCGGCGTGATGAACAACAAGACGACGGCGGTGCGCATCATTCCGGCGCCCGGTCGAAACGTCGGCGACATCGTAGACTTCGGCGGGTTGTTGGGGAGTGCGCCGATCATGGCGGTCAGCGAGTTCTCGTCTGATGTGTTCATTCGTCGCGGCGGCCGCATACCCGCGCCGATTCACTCGCTGCGGAACTGAGTTATAGTGATCCGCAATTTGCTGGAGGACGTCCTTTATGCCAGAAGCACTCGGAATGGTTGAATGTCGCGGACTGGTGGCGATGATCGAAGCGGCAGACGCAATGGTGAAAGCCGCGAACGTTCGTCTGGTCGGTTGGGAAAAGATCGACGCCGGACTGGTCACTGCGATTGTGCGTGGAGACGTCGCCGCGGTCCGCAGCGCGGTTGACGCCGGAGCGGCGGCAGGGAAGCGAGTCG
>DASTOZ010000303.1:0-3137 GCA_035762365.1 Pyrinomonadaceae bacterium
ACGAACCAGCGACATGCTGCGCGTGCCGTAATCGATCGAGGTCAGAAACTTCGAGACGACCGAGAGTCCGAGATAGCCATCGACCGGAACGTTGTTGTCGAAAAACTTCCGGATGTAAACCGGAACGTTTTCGACTCGCGCGCCGCCGATGTCCATCGAGTCGATGTAGCCATAGACGATCTCGAACCTGCCGCCACCTCCGACCGCGCGTGCGAGCCCGCCTCGTGCCACCGGTTTGATCCCGAGCTTCTTCGCGGTCTCTTCAGAAATGACCGACATTCCCGATCCGGTGTCGAGCACGAAACGCATCGGCTGTTTCTGTCCGTTGACGCGGACCGGCAACACGGGACGATTGTCGGTGGCTTCGAAAGGAACCGAAGTGCGGGTCTCACCGCTCGCGATGTAAAGCGAGCCCTGGCGGCCGAGATAGCGAAGGAAGTCGATCAAACCGAGGATCCGATCGCGGCGATCGACGTCCGTCTTCGGAGCGATCATTAAAAACCGCTCGTACGCGTCGGCGGCTTCCTTGTATCGTTCGCTTCTCGCCGCCGCCTGGCCCAGGTTAAAAACAAAGTCGGGCTCGTCAGGATCTAAATTCACGGCGCGACGCAAACCGGGCATTGCCACGGACAAGCGGTTCTCATAAAAGTCGACCATCGCCAGCCCGGCGATCGCGAGTGCTTCGTTTTCGTTTAGCGCCAACGCGGTGCGAAACTCTTCGACCGACAGCCGAAACTCACCCGCACCGAGGATCGCCGCGCCGAGCAACGCGTGTCCGCGCGCTGACAGCGGATCGAGCATGATCACGCGCGCGGCGTTGTCGTACGCACCCTGCAAGCTGCGCTGCTTCAGCAGAGTGAAACTCAAACCAAGACGCGCTTCGATGTCTTTTGCGTCTTTGCCGAGTAGATCGCGAAAGATCTTTTCCGCCTGCGGATAGTCGCCTTTGCGCAGCGCTTTGTAGCCTTTTTGGTACGCCTTCTTATCGGTGAACGCGTGTGCCTCAGGCGCGGCGCCGAGTGCGAAACAAAACACGAAGGCGGCCACACTGAGGGCCGCCATCCGGGAGAAACGCGTTTTGCTGTTACGCAGCATGACTAATACTTTCTGAGTAGACCGTCAGTTTCACTTGGGCTTTGGGAGACTCAACTATTTTAATATCTCACCTGTCTTCATCGACCAGAGTACGAGATCGAGTTCATCGAAATCGACTTTGATCTCGCGCGCGAAGCGAATCAGTTCCTGTTCAATTGCCAAATACTTTGTCCGCGTCGACGGCGGCACTGGCGCGTCGACTACGCCGACTTCACACAGGCAACGCATCACGTGCTTATCAAGAATCGCATGCCCTTTGACGCCGATGTTGCGCAGGAAGTGGCTGGCTTCCTTGTAGCCCAGACCCTTGACCTGTTTTTCCTGGGCCAACCAGTCGCGCCGCTCGAACGGATCTGAAAAACTGCGAAGCCGGTTGCGCAGCTTCATGTCGAACTCGGCGCGAAAGTAGTTGCGCGTAACGACGATGTACTGCGGTCTCGCCACCGGGAATCGATGTGCGCTGGCTTTCTTCAACGCCTTCGTCATGGCCTCTGGCGCGCCGTCGAGCAACAACGGTCGAATGGCGTCAACAGAATCGAGTCCCATGCGTGCCGAAGCGCCGGCGGTGAAAATGCAATAAGCGAGTTCTTCCCAAAGCCGGGCGTCAGATCCTTTACGCCAAACTTCCTGAAACTCACCGAGCCTTTTTCGAATCTCTTTGCGTCGCGCCCGGTGAGTGGCAATCACTCTTTCGACTGTGACGGGTTCTTGATTGCGTTGCACTGTAGTTTGTCAATGGTTCGATTCTATGAGCGCGCCGGAAACATTGTCAACGAAATGCTTTGTAGAAAGCCTCGTACGAAGCCGCATATAAACCCCATACAAAACTTCACCACACACGGCGCCGATCAGTGCTATCATACCGGCGCGCATCCTCGTTCTATTCCGGCGCATCAAAGCTTGCTCTCCTTACACCGATCCCCAAAGATGATTTGGAGTTTACCAAAACGACGAATGGCGAATTGGCGAATTAATATTGGTCTGCCTGGCGTGATCTTGTTTGCGCTTTGCGCAACGGCCGTCGGACAAACGCCGTCGCCATCGCCGCCACTGTTACCATCGCCATCGCCATCACCCGCGGAAGCGGCTGAAGCCGCGCGTCCGCTGTACGGATTACAGGGCGTGCTGGTGGAAACACTCGACGGCAAGGTCGTGTCGAGCCAGGCAGAAAACGAACAATTCAATCCGGCGTCGACGCTGAAACTCGCGACTGCCTTAGTCGCGCTACAAACCTTCGGCCCGTCACATCGCTTCGCCACCGGCGTCTGGACCGACGGCACGATCGACAAAACCACGGGCGTCCTCAACGGAAATCTTTACATCTCCGGACGCGATCCGTCGTTCCACTACGAACACGCCGTGCTGCTTGCACGGGAACTGAACGGTCTTGGTATCAAGGAAGTCAGCGGCGACCTTATCGTCGCGCCCGGCTTTACGATGAACTTCAGTCCCTCGGCCTCGCGCTCCGGAAGCCAGCTTTACGACACACTCGACTCCACCCTGCGCTACGCCGAAGCAGTGCGCGCGTGGAACTACGAACGCACGCTGCTTAACGATCGCGCGAGTCTTGAAAGCGTGCCAAGCGTAGCCGTGATGGGCGACGTGTCCGTCGCTCCGGTTGCACCCGCGGCGAAACTGTTGTTGACGCAACGATCGAGCAAGCTGGTCGACATACTCAAGGTGCTCCTTTGCTACTCGAACAACTTCATGGCCGACCGCATCGGCGAAGCGTTAGGCGGACCTGACTCAGTCCGACTGCGATTGAGTGCCGAGCTCGGCCTCGCGCCTGACGAACTGAAGATCTCGCACTTGAGCGGACTCGGCGTGAACCGCGTCACGCCGCGAGCGATGATGAAGATCTATCGCGCGCTGCGTGCGGAGTTGAAGAAGTCGGGACTGACACCGGCGGCGATCATGCCGGTGGCGGGCATCGATCCCGGCACGTTGGAAGATCGTTTTACCGGTCCGCAGTGGCGCGGCAGTGTGATTGCCAAGACAGGCACGCTGTTGAGAACTGACGGCGGCGCCAGTTCGCTGGTGGG
>DASTOZ010000304.1:0-3200 GCA_035762365.1 Pyrinomonadaceae bacterium
CCATGAGAGCCATTGTATATGTGGACGGATTTGTTTGTCGTCCCGGCGCGTTGTAACCTTGCTCTCGCTCATGAACGACCAGGCTTTTGGAACACTCGAATACCGGCAGTTGCTGGAACTGATCAAACGAAACGCGCAGACCGAAGTGGGTAAGCGGCGTGTCGAAACACTTACGCCGCTCGACAATGTGGTCGAGTTGCGTCGCGAGCTCACGGCGCTCGCCGAATGCGTGACGTTGCGAAACCGCGGCGCACGATGGTCGTTCAACGAGATCTCCGATCCGGCTGAAACAATCGCCCGCTTGCACGTCGAGGGCGCGCCGCTCGATACGCTCGCGCTGTTGCACGTAGCGCGATTGTGTGAACAGGCAATGGCCGCGCGCGCAGCCATCTACGACGAACGCGAGAACGTGCCCGTGCTTTGGCAACTCGTCGAAACACTGCCTCGCGACCTCAATTCACTCGTTGCGCGCATCACCAACAAGATCCTGCCTGACGGCGAACTCGACGACCGCGCTAGTCCGGAACTCGCCGGCATCCGACATGAGATCACGACACTGCGTTCGCGCATTACGCGGTCGCTTGAAAACCTGATGCGACGCTCGTCGGAAGCGATCCAGGATGAACTGGTGACAATGCGTAACGATCGTTTCGTGATTCCCGTGAAAGCTGACCATCGCGGCCGCGTCGCGGGCGTCGCGCATGGTTACTCGTCATCCGGCGCGACCGCATTCGTCGAACCACTCGAGACAATTGACGCGAACAACGAATTGCAAGGTTTGCGTGAGGCAGAAGCGCGCGAGATTGCGCGAATACTGTTTGGCCTGACAGAAGACGTGCGGCTGCAACTGCCTGCCATCGAAATGGCGGCGGCGGCGGTCGCCGAGCTGGACTTCCTTAACGCCAAGGCGCTGTTTCACCAGCGGTTCAAATGCACGATTCCGGCGATCGATGCCGAACCCGCAACGCCGTTTGCGAGCGGCCGATTGGAGCTGATCGAGGCACGGCATCCGTTGCTGGAAGAAAATCTGCGTGCTAGTGGTGATGAGGTCGTTCCCGTTTCGTTTGCACTCGACGATGCGCGCGGGCGCGAGAAGAACGCGATGGTCATCTCCGGTGCGAACGCCGGCGGCAAAACGGTGGTCCTTAAAACGACGGGATTGCTGGCGCTCGCAGCGTTGTCCGGCATTTCCGTGCCCGCAAGATCGGCTCGCGTTCCGTTTTATGCTTCTGTGCTGGCAGACATCGGCGACCATCAGTCGCTCGCCGCGAACCTGTCGACGTTTACGTCACACGTCGCGAACATCTCGCGCATGCTCGAACTCTGCGAAGCGCCTGCGCTCGTGTTGCTTGACGAAGTCGGCACTGGAACCGATCCGGAAGAGGGTTCGGCGCTGGGCGTCGCAGTCGTTGACCACTTCCGTCGCGTTTGCGGCGCGCACGTGATCGCCACGACGCACTACAGCGGACTGAAGATGTACGCGGGCAACGAAGAAGGCGTGATCAATGCGAGCGTCGAGTTTGACGAGAAGACGCTGCGGCCGACTTATCGCCTGCTCGTCGGTCTCGCCGGCGCTTCGTCGGGACTCGAGATCGCGCGGCGGTTCGGCGTACCCGCGTCGATCGTCGACTCGGCGGCGAACTCGGTAAAAGACTCGTCGTTGCAAGCGTCGGAATATCTAAAACGCATCAAGCGAGAGTCGGAAGAAGCTGAAGCGCTGCGTCGCGCGTTGGAAGAAGAGCGCGCTGCTGTGGCAGAGAAGTTCGCGTCGCTTGACAAAGACGCTGAGAAACGCGAACGGCAACGTCAGTCGACCTTCGACAGCCTGGTCCAACGCACCATCGCCGACCTCGAAAAACGCGCGCGCGAGTTAGTAACACGGATCGAAGAGACAACAGAACGTGTTCGCACGGAACGACAAGTTCAAAGACAGATCGGTGAAATAAAACGGTCCGTGAAGATCGTTGCGCCCGAGCCGGTGGTGCAAAAATCCGTGTCTGAATCCGTGTCGGAAGAAAAGTACGTCACTGTGACGTCGCGCCCGATCGTAGTCGGCGACAAAGTCAAACTGCTTTCATTCGGGTCTGTCGGCATCGTCGATCAGATCAAGGACGGTCACGCTGAAGTCCGGGTCAAATCTTTGCGCTTCAGAGAAAAACTCGAAAACCTCGAACTCGTCGAAGCAGTCGCACCGCCGAAAGAAGGCAAACTCGAAAAACTGCGACAGTCGGCGAGTGCTGACGTCCGTGTCGCCTCTGCCGCCGAACAACGCGCGGTCTCAGAGCTGAATGTTATCGGACAAACAACTGACGAAGCGGTGGACGCGGTCGATAAGTTTCTCGACGAAGCGTCAATGGCCCACTTGAGCCAGGTGCGGATCGTTCACGGTCACGGCACCGGCGCGTTGCGTCGCGCGATCGGCGGACTGTTGGACGGACATCCTCACGTAGATCGTTTTCGTTCGGCGCCACCCGATCAGGGCGGTGCTGGCGCTACGGTTGTTGAGTTGAGACAATAGCATCTCGCGAAATCACGACGTTCCTAGGCCCAATGCGTTACCCCCAAACTTTCATCGACGATCTCAAACGACAGGCAGACATCGTCCGCGTCATTCAGGACTACGTGCAGCTCAAGAAAAAGGGCGCAAACTGGATGGCGTGTTGCCCGTTTCACAAAGAAAAGACGCCCTCGTTCTCCGTCAGTCCCGCGAAAGAGATCTTCTACTGCTTCGGCTGTCACAAAGGCGGATCGGTCTTCACCTTCGTCATGGAGATCGAGCGCGTCGCGTTTCCCGAGGCGATCAAGATCGTCGCCGACAAGATCGGCATGCCGTTGCCGAAGATGATCGACGACGGCCGGTTTGACGCGCGTCGACAGGAGTCGGACGAAGTCGTTCAACTCAACGCGTGGGCGCTCGATTGGTGGCAGAAACAACTCGAATCAAGCGCTGAAGGCCGCATCGCCCGCGACTATCTCACGCAGCGCGAGATCACCGACGAAACCCAGGAGACGTTTCGACTCGGCTACGCGCCTGACAGTTGGGACGCGCTCTCTTCGTACCTGCGTCAGAAGGGCGCGACGCAACAACAGATCGAACGTAGCGGTCTCGTCGTCAAGAAAGAAGAGGGTGGTTCGTACGATCGTTTTCGCGGACGTTTGGTGTTTCCCGTGTTCGATCACCAGGGAAGGCCCATTGCTTT
>DASTOZ010000305.1:0-2338 GCA_035762365.1 Pyrinomonadaceae bacterium
CTGGATGTCGTACTGCGAAGACGTGGCGACCAGGTAAGCCGCGGCCCGCGCTCGCTTCTGATTTCGAGTAGTGACGTTGGCGTCGTTGATTGCGTTCATCGCGGTGACGATCGACGTCCGCATCTGCGCGTTCATCGTGCCGTGCAACAGCAACGCATCGAGCGCGTTGACCACGTCGATGGGATTTCCCGCCAGCGCTTCGAGGTTCGCAATGTCGATCGACGTGCCGCGCGGACGGTCGGGACTCGACGGGGTTGGTGTCGTATTTGGGGGCAGTCCCGTATAGAGGAACGTGTTGACAACGTTCGCGCGCCGCAACGTCGTCGTGGTTGAAAGAATCCCGAACGCCGGACCGAGTATCTTCGTGCCAGGTACTTCGTAACTCGGCTGGTAGTAGCTGAACACCGTCGGCGGCTGGAAGATCGCCTGGTCCAACGTGGCGGTAAAGTTGCCGCCGCGATTGTCTAACGCGCCGTCGCTGGTCGAAAGCTTGTCGAACGATTTCACGTTGAAGGCGCGGAGAAAACCATTGAGGTACTGCGCGGGTTCACGCAGCTTGCCGTAATTGGGTGCAGTCTTCACGTCGCCACGAGCTTCGGGATCGAGCAGTATCGCCTGCACCACAAACTTCAGATTGCCGCGTGTGTTCGTGCAGCCTTGCGGATAAAGTCCGTTGCAGTCGTTGTTGAAAACACTCGCGACACGTTCGACATACGCCGGACTCGGGTTGCTCGTCACGAGATGTTGAATCAACTGTTTGCTGATGAATGGTCCAACATTCGGATGGTTCGCCAGGTGGTCCATCACCGCGTTCATGTCTGACTGAGCGCAGGCGACGTTCTGCGCGTTAGTAGTGCTGGCGCACGCGGGAATGGTGAAACCGTTCAGGAGAGTCTTTGCGCCCGCGTCATGGTTTTGGCCGGTCGAACGCGGGACCATCGGGTCGCGCCAGTTTGTGATGCCGGCGCCGAGCGGTATTGGGTTGAGATTCCAGCCAGTGAACACGCGCGTGAATTCGTTTACCTGCGCTTGCGTGTAAGTCGCCAGCGGCATGCCTTGCGCGTCGAGTTGCGGCGTGCCGTCGGGGTTCAACACTTCAGTCCCGATCGAGAAGAGCTGAAGTACCTCACGCGCAAAGTTCTCGTTCGGATTTGTTCTCGTGCTGAGGCGCATGTCGAGATACTCGCCCATCGCTGGAGTGAGCGTGATCTCATTGAGCAACGTGCGATAACTGCCGAATGCGTTTCGATCGAGCGCCTGGAGGTAGACAGTGAACCAACTCGGCCGGTTGACTTCGCTATTTGCTGAGACGACGAGGATCTGATGCAACGCGAACGCGACGCGCTGGCGTAGTTGATCGTTGCCGTAAAGCGCCTGCGTAAAGAACGTTCGCTGGACCGGATAGATCGAGTAGTTGTCGCGGACGCACACAGTCAGGTTGTAATTCGGATCTACAGAAGTCGCGGGACATTGCTGCGAGCTGTCGTCGAGTGGGAAGATCAGATCCGGGTAGTTCGATCCTTTTGCCGGGTTCGACGGCGCCATGTTGAACTGTTCGTCGAGATACGCTTTGAAACCCATCGCCTTGACACGTGCGATTTCGGCGGGTGTCGGTCCCCAGCTCGCTTGCTCGAGAAAGCGAACTGTGTCGGCTTCGGTTGCTGGTCCAGTGTATGGATCGGGCACTAGCGGCGGATCGGCGCCGGGTGGAATTGCCGGAGCGGGAGTAGCGACGGCGCCAACATCGTCGGATGGTCCACCACCGGAGTGTCCGATCGCGATGCGTACGCGATTGCTCGCCACGCCGTGCAGGTTGAGTCGGATCAGAACGTCGCCGACGTCTCCCAGATCGTCGGCGAGTCGGACCACGATCATCGTGATGCCGGGAAAGCCCGGCGCCTGGCCCACGTATTCGATGCGCAACGGATAGATCTTCCCGCTGCCGTCTTGCACATCGGAGGAGAACGCATTCGCGCCTTCACCGGGCAGGAGTTCAAGGTCCATCGCGAAGATACAGATTCGCGTTCGATTGTCGGGGCTGTAGTTGACGGAGGAAGTGAGCGCAAAAGGCTCGGCACGCAGCGTCGGCGACTCGAATGCGACGGCGCGCGTCGATGTTGCCTGACTGATCAGAATCGGTTTCTTGTTCGTGGCCGCGGACGTCGATACGGCGGCACAGAGCAGGACCATTGATAGCAGAAACAGGTGGCTCAAATGTCGGGCGCCGCACGGGAGACTGCGTTTCATAAGGGGAATCGCTCCGTCACATATTGCGAAACAACTGCCGATGTCTGGTGAGATCGTCGGTGGAGGGGCCACCAAGGTTTGGAACCCGGGT
>DASTOZ010000306.1:0-6281 GCA_035762365.1 Pyrinomonadaceae bacterium
AACTGATCCAGTTTTTGCCGAGTCGGTCACGTCAGCATTAAAAAACATAGGGTAGATAATGGCTGTTGCTGGGGTTGTGTATATTAGGGGCCATGAGCAGCACCGTTGTTGAGACAGATAATGCGCAAATTCAATCAGAGAGTTCGATCTTTCAAAGTTTCTGGATAGGCGGCTTCGAGTGTTCGACGCACCGGCTCCCGCGCCGCAAAGCAATGGGAACCTTCGCCGGACAGCGCCTCGACCTCATCCGGTCGACGCGTCACGACGAATTTGCCTTCGAAGATTATTCACGACTCCAGAATGTCGGCATCCGCACCGCGCGCGACGGCGTGCGCTGGCACCTCATCGAAAACAGGCCCTGGCGCTACGACTTTTCAAGTCTGCTGCCGATGCTTCAGGCGGCACGCGAGACGCAAACGCAAGTCATCTGGGACCTGCTACACTACGGTTGGCCTGACGGACTAAACATCTGGGGCGGGGCTTTTGTAGATCGCTTCGCGCGGTTCGCGCGCGCCACCGCGCAGGTGATTCTCGAAGAAACGGGCGGGCCGCTCTTCATCACACCCGTGAATGAGATCTCGTTTGTGTCGTGGGGAGGCGGCGACGCCGGCTTTCTCAATCCATTCGCCAAGCGTCGGGGTCCTGAACTCAAAGCACAACTCGTGCGCGCCGCGATCGCGGCAATCGAGGCAGTGCGCGAAGTAGACCCACGTGCGCGCATCACTCACGCAGAGCCGATCATTCACATCGCCGCCGATCCCGATTACCCCGACGAAGCGCCCGCCGCCGAAGCTTACCGGCAAGCGCAGTTTCAAGCCTGGGACATGATCGCGGGCCACATGTGCCCCGAACTCGGCGGCCGTCCCGAGTATCTCGACGTCGTCGGCGTCAACTACTACTCAAACAATCAATGGATTCATCAGGATCCGCATCTGCCGCCGTCACGACGTCGGAAAGACGTGCTGTTGCCGCCCTCGCATCCGTTGCACCGTCCGATACGCGAGATGTTGCACGAGGTGTATGAGCGTTATCGAAGACCGGTGTTCATCGCAGAGACGGGAATCGAAGGTGACGCGCGTGCTTCGTGGTTGCGTTACATCGGTCAGGAGACGCGCGCTGCTTCGGCCGCGGGCGTCGAGCTCGAAGGATTGTGTCTCTACCCGATAATCGACTACCCCGGTTGGGGCGACGATCGTCACTGCTACGCCGGACTGTGGGGTTATGCGGACGATGAAGGCCGGCGGCCCATATACGAGCCCTTGAGCGAAGAGCTCGCTCACCAACGACAGCTTTGGAAGACTCAGCGTCGCGATCATCTCGCGGTCGAGGAGGCCTTCAACATCGAAAGCCTCGACGAAGCGGCGAAGGAACTTGACGTTGCCGCGACTCGAAGCCGCACCAAGCGCCGCGAATAGGTTCATACGAACATTGGATCATCAGGGGAGATCGGGTAACATCACCGCCTCCCCAACCTGCGTTGCTGCCGTATTGCTCAAATCGGTCAGTCCATTTTTCTGGAGCCACACCTATGACTAACTCGCAACTACGCCGGTTGCTGTCCGGCATTGCAGTCCTTCTGTTGATCTCGTCTGCCGCAATCGCACAACGACCTTCGGGCACTGTGAAGAAGTTTTCACTGAAGTCGACAGTGCTCGGCGAAGACCGCGTGATCATGGTCCGTACTCCAATCGGATACGAGACGAACAAACTGCGCTATCCCGTGCTGTACATGACCGACGGCGACGCGCACATGGGCCACACGGCCAGCACGATTGAGTTCCTGGAAGACAACGGTCGCATTCCTGATTTGATTGTAGTCGGCGTTACGAACACGGATCGTACACGAGATCTGACGCCGGCGAAGTCGGCGCAAAAGAACGCGGCGGGCGAATTGCAGTTTCCGACTGCGGGCGGTGCGGACAACTTCCTGAAGTTCTTCGAAACTGAGCTGATTCCGGAGATCGAGAAGGAGTATCGAGTCCAGCCGTATCGCATTCTCGCGGGACACTCGTTTGGCGGGCTGTTTGCGATTCACGCGATGATGACCAAGCCCGGACTGTTCAACTCGTACATTGCCGTCAGCCCGTCGCTGCAATGGGAGAACGCGGAAGCGTTGAAGCGTGCGGAAGAGTTCCTGAAGAACCAGAAGGAGCTGAGAGTCACGTTGTATGCGTCAATAGGTAATGAGCCGGGTGGAATTGGCCAGAGCTTTGACCAGTTCAAAGAAGCGTTGTCGAAGACGAACATCAAAGGTTTCGCATGGCAAGCCGAACGCCTCGACGATGAAGACCACGGATCGGTGGTGCTGCGCAGTCACTATTTTGGGCTGCGCAAAGTTTACGAAGGCTGGCAGGGGCCACGCGATGTGAAGACCGGCGCGTTGCTCGGTGGGTTGAAGGGCGCCGAGGAGCATTACAAGCGACTCAGCGAGCGCTTCGGCTATTCGATCCCCGTGCCTGAGAATCTGATAAATCAGATGGGTTACCAGTTTCTTGCGGACGGCAAACCGGATGAGGCGATTGCCGTATTCAAGGCGAACGTCGAACGCTATCCGGGATCGGCGAATGTCTACGACAGTCTCGCCGAAGCATACGAACGCGGCGGTCGCATCGACCTCGCGGAACCGCTCTACGACAAAGCGCGCACTCTGGGTCAACAAAACAATGATCCGAACGCCGCAATCTTCAAGGCGAACTATGAACGCGCACACGCAAAACTCAAGGAAACGACGAAGAAGCAGTAGCTGTTTTCATAAAAGTTCAGAAGACCCTAAAGACGATCGACGTGTGCCGTGGCTCAAACTCAGACAGCCACAGGCCGGCGGAAATTGTGTCAGTGAAGACAGAGATACGAAAATGAATTCGCTATACTGTTCCTGAAATTGGTTTCAGTAAACGATTCATTAAACCGAGCGACTAAAGTCCGAGCGCGTGCGCACGAGATGCGGCGGCGGCTTCGGTTCACTCGGCGCCAAATCGAACGCATTTCGCGAACCGCAACACTCGGCGGCCTGTTCCTATCGTTTTTCAAGTTAGGCCTGGTTGGATTTGGCGGGAGCATCGCGGTGTTGGCGCCGCTTCGGACCCTCACAGTTCGAAAGCGTCGTTGGCTTACAGACTCGGAGTTTGTCGAGGTGGTCGCGCTCGCTCAAAGCTTGCCGGGCACAAGTGCAGGAAATTCCGTTACCTGCATCGGACTGCGCTTGCGCGGATGGCGCGGCGCCGCTGTGTCGTTGACGGGCTTCATCCTGCCGTCGATGCTGATCATGATCGTCCTCGCTATCGTCTATAAGCACATCAGCAGTTTCTCGGGAACCGAACGCTTCTTTCATGGTTTGAATGGCGCTGTCGTCGCGTTGATCCTCGTCACGGCGTGGCGCGTCGGCAGAAGTGTTCTGACTAAACGCTGGCAATGGTTCGTTGCTGTACTGGCGTTTTTGGCAGTCGCGATACTCGAAGCTACTGTTCTCGAGGTGGTGTTCGCCGCCGGTTTGATTGGCATCTACATCGACTCGTTCGGCGAGAAGCAGTTGCGACGCCTGCGCAATCTGCGCTCGATCGTCGATCGAAGGCGGACGCGTGTGCGAGCGCGACTGGCAAGACAGCGACGCGTCCGCAAGCCCGAGTTCGTCGATCGCTACTTCTCCCGCGTCATTCACGAACCAGAGACGGAAAAACGCAGTGCCGGCGAAGAACGCGAAAAATCGGAGACGTTCCGCTCCTTGACCGTGCTTGCGGTCGGGATGCCGTTGCTCGCAAAGGTCGGGTTATTGCTGGCTCTGTCGGGCATCTTCTTTCGACTCGGCAGTGTCACGTTTGGCGGGGGGCTGGTCATGTTGCCGCTCATGGAGTCTGAAGTGGTTGACACTCACCACTGGTTGACGCACCAGGAGTTTGCCGATGCAACCGCGCTGGGCCAGATCACCCCTGGACCCGTGCTGATCACCGCGACTTTTGTCGGCTATCGAGTGGCGGGAACGCTTGGCGCGTTGGTTACAACCATCAGCATCTTTCTGCCGGCGTTCTTAATGACCATCGCCGCCGCCTCTTCACTGCGCCGGTTTCGCAGCAATGAACAGGTGCAGTCATTTCTGCGAGGGATCGCTCCGGCTGTCGTAGGTCTGCTCATCGCGGCGGCATTAAGCGTCGGCCGTGCGGGAATTCACACGTGGATGGGGCTATCGATCATGCTGGTCGCGATGTTCGTCCTGATTCGCTATCGTCCGAATGCGTTTTGGGTGATTCTTGGCGCCGGCGTAGTCCGGCTCTTGTTGGGGTTCGTGTGGTCCTAAGGTTCGCGTGGGCGACAGTCATTTTTGGTCGGCGATCAGGTTTCTTGCTCCCTTGTCTTGAGCAGTTTGGACCGGAGCAGGCGTTCTGATCGCATGACGTGAAGTATCAGTACGCGCTCGGAGTCTTCTCGATAGAAGATGCGGCAGGGTGGCTCGACAATTTGGCGATAACGCCAGCCTTTTAGTTCCTGAGGTCTTGAACCCAGCTTTGGGTGAGCTTCAAGCAGCCGAACATGATCGAAGATTCTTTGGACGAACTCTCTTGCCGCTTCGGGGTTGTCTAATGAAATGTGGTCGGCGATAGCGTCGAGATCACTGAGGGGCGGGCTCGGCCCAAATTACTTCAGCCATCTGGCCATTCGCTGTCTTGCTTGCTTATGACTGAGGACGCGGCCTTCTTCAACGGCCTTTTCCCCGCGAGCGATACCTTCGAGCAGCGCCATACGACGCTGCAAGGTTTCGAAGGTTTCAAGATCTACGAGGTATGCTGACGGAACCCCATGCTGGGTGATCAAGATCGGCTCGCGATCTTTCTCAAGCTGGTTCAGAATCTCCGTTGCTTGACGTTTCAATGTGGTTACGAGTTCGGTTCGCACCAAGTAATACTAAAAGTAGCACTGGCAACGTGGCAAGCTACACCAGCTACGATGGTGGCGTGCTGGACCGTCGGCCAGATAACTAGGACTTACAGTGGTAATCTAGTTTGGTGGTAGGGATTTCTTCAGCCTTTCGACGAGGGATTGGGTCTGCGCGGCAAACTCGCCGTTCGGGGCGAGGCGCAGGTATTCCTGATACTCGACCAAGGCATTCGCGGGGAGACCCGCGCGGACGAAGATGTTGCCCGCAAGAAGATGAGCCTCGGCTACATCCGGATTGATCTCGAGCGTGCGCGCGACGTACTTGCCCGCCGTAACGATGTCCTTGCGTTCCCAGTAAATTCGACCGAGCGTGAAGTTGCTCTCCCACGAATTGTTATCGATCTTCAACGCGTCCGTAAGTACCTTGTCAGCTTGTTCGTATTTCTTTTCGCGCCGGTAAACCTCCCCGAGTGAGACCATGGCGCGAACAGCCTTGGGATTCACTGTCATCGCCTGCCGAAAACTCGCTTCAGCTTTGTCCCACTCGTTGTTGTCCATGTACAACTGGCCCAACGCGATGTGTGCGTCGTAATACTCAGGATAGATCTCGATCGCCTTTCTGAAATGCAGGATCGCGGCGTCCGTCTTCTTCTCCGCAACCTCCGATTGCGCTTTGTCGAACGCAGTCTTCGCTTCGACCGGCACGCGCACGTCGATTACGCCAACACGCGCAGGCGGCGGTGAATTCGCCGGTTCCGTCACGAGTTGAAACAACAGGTGCGGCCGCGGATTTCCACGATTGATGTCTACACCCTGACTCTGAGGAACCGCAGTCCCTGCGGTTGCCGAAACCTTGTAAGTTCCAGAGCGCAGTCGCGTAAAACGAAATCTGCCCATGCTGTCGGTCGTGCCCTGATCGACGAGTGCACCGCTGTGCGTCTCGAGTTTCACCATCGCGTTTTCGACAGTCTTATTGTCTGCGGATCGCACCTGTCCCGACACTTCATACAACGAGCCGGGCGCGAGTGGATCGAAGTCACGCTGGGCCAACACGTTTGTGGCAGACAAACCCGAGAGAACGAACAACAAGAAAAGTACTCTTCGGACGTGCATCGTCTTCGAAATGAAAATGGAAGGCGCGATCAAAGCGACCGCGCCTTCCGGATAAGCTGAACAAGCAGGTTAGAAGTTTAGCTTCAAACCAAACTGAATGGTGCGCGGACGATTCGCAGTGGCGAGAATTGAAGAATCGCCAGAGCTGACGTCAACGATACCATAGTTTCCAAACGAACCGCCCTGAGCCTGCGGGCTCTGGAACGTCGGATGGTTCAGGAAGTTGAAAGCCTCTGCTCTAAACTCGAGGTTGACAGTTTCAGTTATGTTTGTCCGCTTCACGATTGAGATATCGTGAT
>DASTOZ010000307.1:0-2368 GCA_035762365.1 Pyrinomonadaceae bacterium
AGTCTCTCCGCTGCTCTCACGCTCAGTATTAAGAACCTGAAGTCGATTCCCCGGGTGTTTAAGATCGCGCGCCGGCTGCATCGGCGTTATCAACCCTTCAAAGCAATGCGCGTGGTTGAACTACTTGGTTACTACGCTCGGTACGTGGATCTTTTCCGCCAGGGAGATTTCAGTCTTGCCTTGACCTCGAATCACAGTAATCCGCACGGGATTGCCTTCAATTTCGCGGCGCAAAGGTGCGGCATTCCAGTCGTGCTGATCTCACATGGCATGCCGGTACGTCCGGTGGCCCGGCTCAAGTATGCTCTTGCAGTGGTCCATTGCGACGCTGCCAGCCGGACATACGCTGACGAAGGTTGCCAAATCGAACGTGTGCTAACGCACGGTCGAAAGCGCGATTACGTTTCGCTACGCACCGGCTCTTTACCACCGCAAATCCGCGTCGGGATCTTTCTTTGTAAGGACGTCAATGAAGTGCGGCTTCAGATGCTGGTCGAGAATCTGCTCTTGAATGACCGCGTGGTCCGCATTCTCATTCGCCCACACCCGAAGAATCTGTGGCGGAGTATGGATGAGTGGATTGCCTCTCATGCGGATGAGAGATTGGCGGGAAGTTGTGGTTCTACGCTACGTGATGATCTACGCGAACTGCATCTTGTTTTTGGTGGAAATTCGAGTGTGCTGATTGAAGCGGTCACCGCAGGCGTTCCGAGCGCTTACGTTGACGGCCTCGATCATGGTCCGGCGGACATTCATGGATTTGTTGCCGCCGGGCTGGTCTATCGAAGCTCGATTGATCCAGGTCTGGATGAGATGGTGAGCTTCTATGAACGCCCGGACTGGTCGCAGACGTTACGAAAGTTCGCGAACATCGACGAGGATGAAGAGAGCGTCATGACGAATGCGGTAAAAGCCATTGCTGACATTCGCAATGCCCTAGTCGCCCGTCGCTAGCGCCCGCCGGCTCAGGGCGCGACTTTTAGAAGCACCTGGTTTCCATCGGCGCCACGGACCCTCAGGCTGACGCGTACCTCATCGGCATTGGCTATTTCCTGCGGCAACTTCACGATCACCTGTTTCAGCCAGACGAAGTTCGGCACGGCTCCAAAGTACTCGACGGTCAGCGGGAATACGTGGCCACCCGCATCTACGGCCTGCGCCTCGATGACTGACAACGTCTCACCTGCACCCAACTCGACATTTACCGCAAACAACAACACGCGCGTGCGCTGGTCGGCACTGAAGTTGTGAATGTTGGTGATTGTGAAAGGCTCGGTCGTCAACTTAACCGAGTCAAGAGCGAGCGCACGCTGAGAATCTCCCTGCGTCAACAGAATCGGCGCCTGTCCGGCAGGTGGTGTTGCCGTCGGTGTTCCGGTGAATGATGCGGTCTTGTCGCCGCTGACACTGCTCGACGACGTGAATCCCATCGCTGTGGGATTGAACGAGAAGCCCGACTTCGACGGAGTCACCCGAAGGTTGTGACTCACACCCGTCGCGTAAGTGAAAGCGTAATTACCGCTCTGGTTCGTGAAAACGATCTGCGGCTCTACTACATCACTCACCAATATCATCGTCACATCGGCGATTCCGTTGCCGGTACCGTCTGTGACTACTCCGGAAATGGTAGCCGTTGGTGTAGGCGTTGGCGTCGGTGACGCTGCGGCGGCAGGACAGGTGTTGATATACATCGTCAGGTTGTTCACCGGCTGGTTCGCGGTGAGAAGATCCGTTCGGCCGTCGCCATTAAAATCGGCTGCGATAATGCGGGCCGGGCTTCGTTCGGCGGCCATTTTGAAGGGCGCACCGAATCCCCCGCTGCCATCGCCGAGGAGCACGGAGATGTTTGTCCTAACTGGAGCCGGAGAGAGTTCTTCGCGCGAGATTGCGACTGCCAGATCGAGTTTGCCGTCGCCGTTGAAGTCAGCCACGGCTAAATCTGATTGAAAACTTCCTAGAGTAAACTGAAGTGGAGTCCCGAATCCGCCCGTACCGTCGCCGAGTACGACGGACGTTTTCCCATTCATTCCCTCATCCGTCATCGCGAGGTCGATGTTGCCGTCGCTATTCAGATCGAACGCGCGAATCGAGCCTGCATTGGCGGTCGTGAAGTGAGTCCGCGGCGCAAATCCGCCAGTTCCGTTACCGAGCAAAATACTGAAACCAAAACCGCTGGGAACAGCAAGGTCCATCTTGCCGTCTTTGTTGATATCCGCGAACGCCACTCCAACGGGGTTTGAAGGTGTTCGGACAGAAACACTCGGTTCCATCGTGAAGTGTCCAGTACCATCCGACAAAGCGATCAAGATCGTGCCCTCGTTGTTGTTTCCACCGCCGCGGTTCACAGTTACCAGATCGATCTTGCCGT
>DASTOZ010000308.1:0-2590 GCA_035762365.1 Pyrinomonadaceae bacterium
GCAATAAGAAATAAAGCGGCACAGCCGTACCGTGGTCGAGAAGATCGTCTACCAGCATTGAGACGCGATAGTTTTCCGCTGCCGCGGCGCGCGTGATCGCCGTCAGCAGCTCTTCATCGACGCGCGCTGAAAACTCGGCGCCGATCGCTTGAAAGTTCGAGAAGTCGCCATAAACGTTTGGCCCTTCATAAGCCACGAATGAATCGACTTCCAGACGCGCGTGCGGCGAGATCAGAATGACAGACTCAGCGCCGTCTTCGACGACGCGCCTCGTGAGTTCGGCCATGGCATCAATCGATGCGCGCACGCCGGCGATGGACTCGCGTCCGACCTCAGGCACCATGATTGGCGGATGGGGTGCAATGCCGGAAAACACTAGAAAGCGTTGGTTGGTCATTGCGCGGCTTTCGGACTTTGACGGGAACGGCTGCTATTCTATCTTCATCTTGTCCCCAATGAAACACTATGAGGTGTTAATCATCGGCGCGGGCCCCGCGGGATCGTTCGCGGCTGAACTGCTTGCGAGAGGCGGCGCGAAGGTCGCTCTCTTCGACGGCCGTCCGGAAGGCACGCCGAAAGCGTGCGGGGGTGGCGTGACGGCGAAAGCGTTGAAGGCCTGGCCGCAACTGCTCAACGCCGCCGGACGCACGATCAACGAGCTCGATCTCTACTCACCTTCCGGCAAGAAACTTCACCTCGAATTGGACGAACCATTCGCGATCTATTCACGCATCGTCTTCGATTCGTACCTGCGCGATCGCGCGCGCGACGCGGGGGCCCAGATCGTGGCCGAAAAGATCTCCGCGCGACGAGCGAAACGGATCGACAAAACGTGGTGCTTGAAAAACGAGAACGGCGACGAATGGCACGGCTCGATGCTGGTCGGTGCTGACGGCGCAAACAGCGGAATCGCAAAGATGCTTGCCGGCCCACTGCCGCCGTCTGATATGGAAGTCGCGTTTGGTTATCGCGCACCACTGCCCGCCAGCGAGCACGCGCCGACAGTCGTCGCGTTCCTGCCGCGTTGGGTTGGTTACGCGTGGGCGTTTCCGCGTCCGGACCACATCTCGTTCGGCATCGCGACAACGCAGGACGCGTTCGAACACCAACCACTCGACGATCTGCTCTGGCGCTTCATGGTCGGTTACTACCAGCAATGCGACGGCGCAAACGTTAAATATTGGAACGGCGAACAAGACACGCCGGAATCGAAACGCGTCCGCGAGCACCTCAACCGCACCGCAGAACGTTACGCCGCGCGCATTCCCGGACTCGCCGCGAAGACGTGGGACAAGAGAAAAGTCTGCGGCGACGATTGGGCTCTGCTCGGCGACGCCGCGGGTTTCGCCGATCCGGTGACCGGCGAAGGGATCTATTACGCGTTACGTTCAGCGGAGTTGTTTGCGGAGGCGTATCTGAACAATCACCCGCAGACTTACGAAACCCGCTGGCGCGAAGACTTTGGCGCCGACCTGAGCCGTGCCGCACAGATGCGTCGCCGGTTCTATGGAAACTTCTGGGGCGCGCCGTTCACCGAACGCATGATCGAGTTCGCGCGCGGTCATCGCGGCGTGAAGCGCGTGTTGGGTGACTTAGTTGCGGGCGAACAAGGTTACGTCGATCTCAAGAAGAAGCTCGTGAAGAGCGCGTTTCGTCCCGTCTGAAAACATGATCAAGCAGTGTCTCGCAATCTGTCTTTGTCTCGTGGCAGTCGCAAGTGTTTCCGGCCAAACGCGGTCTAAATCTGCGGCGAAAGCGACAGTTGTGAAGCAGCCGGCTGAAGTCGCGGCGGCCTACGAAGTGTGCCGCGAGTTTCAACGAGTATTTGGCGAAGACCTCGATTTCGATCGTGCCTTCGAGCAGACGTTCACGAAGAACCCGGCGCGTCGACGCGCGATCGCGCGGGCCGAGATCAACGTAAGCGACGTCGACCTCGCGCGGATCGACGATGCGACTCTCATCGGTATCTACAAAGACGAGACACAGCTCTTCTGGCTGCTGCTCATGTTGATCGATCCTGATGGTCCCGTAGGCGAGTCGGAGTTGTCGCCGCCAGAGATCGACAACGTCTACGATCGCTTTCGTGTGCGGCCGAAAACCGCGCAGGAGTTGCGAGAGTACGCGGCCGAGCTGAAGCAAGACGTGATCGCCGTTCGCGCTCATCTGAACCAACTCTCGGCGAAGCATGTTTCGGTTGCAGAGCGAATTCAGCAGATGAAGAAGGGTTTGTCCGATCTCAAATTACCGGACACGTACGTCGTCAAGCCACTGACGTCATACCGCAACAGCAACGTGTTGGGTGCGAATGAGAAGTATTATCAGATTGGGAACTATGAAGTGGTTCGCGAGAATGGCGAGATGAAGATCATCGGCATTCGCTTCTTCACCACACTCTTCTGAACACGCTCACGGCGCCAGGCGTTTGATGGACCACGTTCCGTCAGACATCAACTCGTAAAGTATCCGATCGTGCAGCCGTCCCACCCGGCTTTTCCAAAACTCGATCTTATCGGGCCGCAAACGATAACCGCCCCAATGTCCGGGGCATTCGATCTCGCGATCGCGATAGTAGTCTTCCACCTCCTGCGCT
>DASTOZ010000309.1:0-2014 GCA_035762365.1 Pyrinomonadaceae bacterium
TCCTCTGGCAACGCGAGGTGCCCCGCTCGCATGAAGGGCGTTTGCAGAACGTCAATGGTCCGGCCTCGCCGAGTCCTGTGACTGACGGCGCCAACGTTTACGTTTTCTTCCAGGACTTTGGAATGCTCTCATACGACGCCAACGGCAAAGAGCGTTGGAAGCTTCCGCTTGGTCCATTCAACATGTTCTACGGCTTCGGCGCGTCGCCGATACTCGTCGACGACAAGGTGATACTGCCGGTCGATCAGGACCATCCCGCGTCGTATCTAATCGCCGTCAACAAGAACACCGGTAAAGTCAGTTGGAAAGTTGAACGTCCGATCGTGATCTCCGGCTACTCGACGCCGATCGTCTATCAACCAAAAGACGGGCCGAAGCAGATCGTCGTTCCCGAGTCGTTTCAACTGTCGGCGTATTCGGTTGCAGATGGAAAGCGCGTGTGGTGGGTGCGTGGTCTCGCGTGCGAGATGAAGTCGATTGCCAGTCATGATTCCGAGTATCTCTACATCAACGGCTGGGGCTTTCCTCAGAACCAGCCCGATAAAAAGGTCGCGACTATTCCGTTCGACGAAGCGCTCAAGCGTTTCGACAAAGACAACGATCGCATGATCGCGAAGGCGGAAGCAGTCGGCGGCGCGGAGCCGATGGACCGCATGGTCAAAGGCGCGTTTGAAGCTTTCGACATGAATCGCGACGAGAAACTCGACGACAAAGATTGGGACGTCTTTCGCGCGATGATGGCATCGGACAATGGTCTGCTGGCGATCAAGATGGGCGGCCAGGGCGATCAAACCGCGACCGCGATTAAATGGCGTTATCAAAAACCTGTGCCGCAAGTGCCATCGACCCTGCTCTACAAAGGCGTGCTCTACATGATCAACGACAGCGGCATTCTGATCTCGTTTGATCCGGCAACCGGAAACGTCCTGAAGCAAGGACGACTGCACGGCGCGATCGATAAATACTTCTCTTCACCTGTCGCCGCGGACGACAAAGTGTTCCTCATCGGACAAGGCGGTCAAGTGTCCGTAGTGAAAGCACAGGGCGAGTGGGAAGTGATGACGGTCAACGATTTGGACGATGAGTGTTTCGCAACGCCGGCGATTTCAGACGGTCATATCTACATCAGAACTCGCAGTGCGCTGTACAGCTTCGGGAAGTAGATTCACACGGATGTGCAATCAGGATTAAAACGAGAATCAGATCCGCGGCTTCGAACACATAAACGAGAGCCCGTTCCTCACCAAAACTTTCCTGCCACAAAGGCGAAAGCGGGCGGTGTTTACTCCTTTGAGCGCGACACTGCTTTGAGCGCCTAAGCGACTGATTAGAGCGGAATCAGTTGCGGGAAAATCGCAAACAACTAAAGGGTCGAAATGAGAAAGTTTGGCAGCATACTTGTGCTGTGCCTGCTTGTTCTGCTCGCAAGCGCGTTTGTTCTGACGGCACAAACCACTACACCCGCTCCCGATCCCGCGATCACCTCGCTGAGCGTGACGGGAGTCGTCACTGAATTAAAAACCGAGACACGCCAGGTAATCGTAAAGACCGCCGCTGGTAACGAAGTCACGGTCACGCTGAGCGATCGCACCACGTTCATGCGCATCCCACCCGGCGAAAAGACCAAAGACAAATTCATTCCCATCGCAGCAACCGATTTCGGCGTCGGCGACAGCGTGTTTGCGCGCGGCCGAATGTCGGTGGACCTGAAGAGCATGCCCGCGCTCGAATTCTACGTGATGAGCAAAACCGACATCGCGCAGAAACGAGAACGCGAACGCGATGAGTGGACCAAACGCGGCATCGTGGGAACGGTGAGCAGTGTCAATGCGACCACGAACGAGATCTCCGTCGACACGCGCACGCCGGCAGGACCAAAGCCAATCGTCGTCGCGACAAGTGCGCAGACCCAGTTTCGACGATACGCGCCGGATTCGGTGCGTTTTAGCGATGCGAAACCAAGCTCGTTTGCCGAGGTGAAAGTCGGCGATCAGCTTCGCGCGCTCGGCACGAA
>DASTOZ010000310.1:0-6043 GCA_035762365.1 Pyrinomonadaceae bacterium
CAGGTTATTTCAACGCGAAGCCTCTGCGTCGGATGTTCTTGACGCACGAGGTGTCGAGACCTTTCGCCGCTCCACGTTCGACGAACTCCGCACTCAAACGCTCAACGCAGTCCAAACCTTCGAGGCCGCCGAGACCGTGCGCGCCGTGTGGCACGACGACATGAAGACTGTTTGGGAATGTGCGCGCGACGAAGTCGCCATTCGCAGGCGGCGTGACCGGGTCCCACTCGCCCGTGAGGATCAGCACCGGCACGTCTGAACGGACTGGTTTGAAGTAACCGGAATCCACCTTCGCGCGCGGCCACAGCGCACATGCTTCCCGCTGTTGTTGCAAACGATAGTCGCCGAGGAAGGTGTCTTGCGCCAACCGTTCGCTTTCGCCCTCGCCACGTTTCACCCACGGAATGTCTTCAGCGCACGTCACCGTCAGGTACATTCCATTACTGCCCGTGGCCACGAGGTTCTTGCGGTAGTTGAGCGCGGCCTGGGCCAACGGCACGAAGTTACCTCCGGCTGCCTGGTGCAGGAACAGAGGTACGCGTGACGCACCTCCTGGATTGTAGAGCAGGTAACGAACCGCTTCCGCCGCGAGATTTCGCGACAGCGAGACTTTGATTGAAGCGGCGGCGTTAGGCGGCTGCCATTCGACGTCGACCGGTCCTTTGATGAGGCGATCGAGCACGACTCTTGTTTCGCTCTTGATGTTCGGAAACGCCTTGTTACACGCCTCGTCAGCGGCGCACTCCGCTAACACACCCTGAAGCGCGCGTTCCGTTTGCTGCGGATAGTCACCGGGCAGGTACATGTTTGTCGGCGACACGCCCTGGAGCATCACGGTCCGCGCGTGTTTTGGATGTTGCCGGAGATAGACCATCGCCGCGCGTGTGCCGTAGGAACCGCCGAACAGGTTGATCTTGTCGTAACCGAGCGCGGCCCGCACTTCGTCGATGTCGTCCATCGCGATCGTCGTCGTGTAGAGCGTAAGGTCAGCTTTCGTTTCGAGGTCTGAGCGACACTTGCGCACTTGTTCGAGCGGAAAGAAGTAGCCGAGATGACTCTGCTGATCGTTTGCGTCGTAGAAAACGCATTCGAGCTGATGCGACTTGCCGGTGCCGCGTTGGTCCACGAACACGAGGTCGCGATGCTCGCGTATTTTCGCGAACACTCGGACGATACCGGGCGCATCTTCCGTCGCGCCCGATCCTGGTCCACCGGCGAAGTAGAAGAACGGATCGGGTTCGCGCTGTTGGCCCGTTGCGGGAAGGACAAGGATGTTGAGACTGATCTTTCGTCCCTTGCGAGTCGCGCGATTCTCGAAGACTTCAAACGTGCCGCACTTCGCCGGACCGGGAATGCCGCGCACTTCACACGGACGTAGCGCTACGGTTGCGCCGTTTTGATGCGCCGAACTGCTCGTCTGTAGCGACGCCAAGAGGCCGAGGAGAACGGCAGAGGCGAGGCGAAAGGATTTTATAGTGACCATGGTCTTTATCGGTAGTTACTGCCATTTGAAGATTTTCAGCGCAACCACAAAACTGATCAGGCACCAGGCAAGCATGATGCTGATTGGCGCCCAGTTAGACGAAAGCGCTGCACCCTCGTTCATTACCGACCGCAGCACAGTGTTGAGTGCGGTCAGCGGCAGGGCTTTGATGAACGGTTGCAGCACGGCCGGAAAGCGTTCGGACGAGAAGAACGTGCCTGACAGCAACCACATCGGCAGCATGATGAAGTTCATCAAGCCTGACACGCCTTCGATCGTCGTCGGTCGCGCAGCCACGAGCAATCCGAGACCGGAAAAAGTGAAGCCTCCGAGCATTGTGACTAGAATCAACGTCAGCCACGAGCCTCGCACGGTAAAGTTAAAAACAAGCCACGCGAAGAGGACCACGGCCCCAACTTCGAGCACTAGAAAGACCAGCCGCGACAGCATGAATGAAAACAGATAATGCGAACGCCGCATCGGCGTGGCCGCAAAGCGCTTCAGGATTTTTCGCGAGCGTGCTATGACGACAGTGAATCCCAGGCCCCACAAACCGCTGCCCATCAGGTTCATTCCGATCAGACCGGGGACGAGGAAATCGACGTAACGAGCGCCTGGTTCAGTAATCTTCTCATCGCTGCTCTTCACCACGTCTGTTCGACCCTTGCCGCGTTGCAGCGCATCGTCAACCATCAGTCGTGCTGTACGACTTTCGGGGCGCGTTGGATCGAAACGATATTCGAAACTCTCGTTCTGCGGTTTGATGACGATCGAGACTTTTCCGCTTCTCAACGCTTGCGCTGCTTCGTTTGGGCCCATCACCGTGGCCGTGATGTCCGGCGAACTCGACAAGGTTTGCGCAAGCTCGTTTGCCTTCGCGTCCGCGGTTGCTTCGATTGCAACGGGCGTTTTGTCGGGCGCCGTATTGCGAAACGCGACGCCAAGCGCAAACGTCATCAGCACGGGAAAGATGAAGACCCAGAACACAGCTTCTTTCTCGCGCAGAAACTCGCGCACGCGCGTCGCGGTCAACTCGAGCAGCGGATGAAGCGACTCTGATTTTCTTGCGCCGGGTTCGCTGCGATTCCAATCCGCGGTGACGTTGTCATCAACCATCGTTTCTTTTGCCTCAGCCATCGCGCAGCTTTCTCCCGGTCAAGCTAACGAATACGTCTTCGAGTGTGGCCTGGTGCGTCGTCAACGTGACGAGCTCCGACTGCTGCCGTTTGATTTCGGCGAGCAGCGCAGGCATTGCGACGCCGATCTCCGATACCGTGAGCGCGAATACCTCGCCTCGTTTGTGTAAATGCTTTACGGCGGGAATGGTCGTCAGCGCGTCTTCCGCGAGCGGGTTTGTGGCGCTGAATTCGATGACCTGGTCCGCGCCGAGCGATTCGATTAGTTCCGCTGGAGTGCCGAGCGCGATGACTTTTCCGTGGTCCATGATGGCCACACGGTCGCAAAGACGCGTCGCTTCTTCCATGTAGTGCGTGGTCAGGAGAATCGTGCCGCCACGAGTGCGAAACTTTTCGACGATGTCCCACAGTGAGAGACGTGCTTGCGGATCGAGGCCGGTGGTCGGTTCGTCGAGAAAGAGCAGCTCCGGATCGCTTACGAGCGCGCACGCAACTGCCAGGCGTTGTTTCTGTCCGCCGGAAAGTTTGCCGACGCGTGCGTTTCGCTTCTCTTCGAGCGCGACTGTTTGAATTACGTCTTCGACGCTGTGACCGCGTTTGTAGAAGCTGCGAAAGAGCCGGACGGTCTCGACCACTGTGACCTTTTCCGCCAACTGCGTTTCTTGTAACTGCACGCCGATACGTTCGCGTAGTGCTCGATCGTCGCCTTTATTCCACTGCTGGCCCAGCAACTCGACGGATCCCTCATCGGCGGCCGTGAGTCCTTCGAGTATCTCGATGGTGGTGGTCTTCCCGGCCCCATTTGGTCCAAGCAACCCGAAGCACTCCCCCGTGAACACTTCCAGATCCAGCCCATCAACAGCCGTCACATCGGCAAACCTCTTCACCAACCCCGCACACCTCAACGCCGTGTCCCGCGCCGCCCGCCTCGAACCCGTCTCAACTGCCGATACTTGTGTTGACATAAGCGCAGAGTATTACCGCTTTATCGAGCCGGAGTAAATACGAAAATCCGTGTTTCTCATGTTCGGAGGAACTTTGAGAAACACGGATTGTATTTTAGTCAGCTTATCGATGTTAGCTCAGCTAAAACTCCCTGATGCCGGACACGTTCATGCCGGAAGCCTGGGCGCTGCGCAGCGAGGCGGAGTCGTATTGGACGTTTGAGGTGCCGCCGCCGTCGGTGTGGAATATGGGGGCGAGGAAGTCGCCGGAGGTGCGGTTGAATTTTGCGACCGTGATGCCGCCGAGGATGTCGCCGTTACCGCCACCCTCTCGCTCCAACTCACCGCCGCCCAAAACCAGGATCACGCCTCTGAAATCAGCGTTGCCTACCAACGTCAGTTTGCCCGTCACAACCAGAAGTCCCGATCCGCTCGTAAGCGTTGCATTACCGTCGACGAACGTGAACTGCCCGCCCGTCAGCGAATCGTTGATCGAGGTAGAGGAACCAGTTCCGGGGTTGAAGTAGCGGCCAAGCGTTTGCGCTTTACTCTGTAACGAGTTCAGGTACGCGCGAGCTTTTGCGGTGCTGTCGAGATACGACGGCTGTTCGACGTTATCAGAACCTTCGGCGTCATCCATCAAGAGACCAATCTCGGGATCGGCAACAGTGTCGTGCTTCTTGATGCCGGCATTCGCGTCGTCCTGATCGCACGGCGACACGGCAAACGCGGGTCGCTGCGCATCAACGCCGGAATAGTCGGCGCCCGAGTAATACTTCGAACCACTGCTTCCAGTGTCGAGGTCGAGCGGCGTGCAATCGTCAGCGCCACGAAGCAGCACGCCGGCAACCAACTCGACGTCGAGAGATTCGCGATTGACCATCAACTGGAGACGCTTCTCCGCGCCCTGTGGTCCAAAGCCATACGACTTGAGCAACAACCGTTTCGGATCCGGCGACGTAACTCTCATCGGAACCGACGTGCTCGCGGGCGACGCCGCATAAGTCAGATCCAGCACTTGCGAACCGCCTCCAAGATTCAAAGCGTAGGTCGTGCCGTCGGCCTTCACAGATGCTTTATCAAACGTGACCTTCAGCGTAGTTCCAACCACATCGACTTCACCTTCAAACGATCCTTCAATCGTTGTCGTTGCGGCCCACGGCGCCGTTTGCGTGATCGTCAAATCGAAGTCGGTCTTCGGAATCACGACGTCGTCCTGCGTGCTGCCCGCCGGGCGCTCGATTACAAAACTTCCGAGCGTCGAGTCGAGCGTCAACGGAAACGTATGGGGATCCGGCGTCAACGTTGTCGCCGCCTGCGCCTCATAACGAATCGTTACTTCCTGCACGCCACCGCTGTTGAAAGTTCTCGAGTAAGGCGTCGCTGAGTCGCTGCCTTCGATCTCACCCGACGTTGCAAACGTCACGATATGACTGGTCGGATCGAGATTCTCGACGGTTACCCGATAACCACCCGCAACTGCACCGATGTTGATCGGCACCAGGCTATCCGGATCGAGACGATCGTTGTACGGAAGCCAACCAGCAAGACGCAAGCTACCGGTGTTGTCTGGTCCGTTCGAGACGTCGGGGACGACGGCTGTGCGGAAGCTCATGCGATCGGTGCTCGTCACAAGCGGTTTCGTGTTGCCGCGGAGCACGTTCAGTGCCGACTGCATTCCCGACTCAGCCACGTAGTACGCCTGCATTTCCGCGGACGAACCGATCGCCGTACTCGACGACATCGCGGTCGTCATGATCAATGCGCCACCCGCGCCCAGCAGCAGGATCGTGACGAGTAACATCGTTACTAAGGCCGCACCTCGCTCGCTTTTTCTATCCGAGTGACGGCTGGTTTCCATTTTCGATTCGCGTGTCATCATGACTGTTATGAGGCTCCTTAGTAAACGATTGAGTTGCGCAGAACTACGTCGGACGTGAGTTGGACTTGCGAGGCAGGCTGGTAACCATCGGCGCCGGGCGTCGCGACGGCTGGCAGCGTCACGCCGACGGCAATCACGATAAACTTCGCGGCGCTCGGGCTAACTTCGCTCTCCGCCGTGCCAGCGGCGTTGAGCACGTTCGTAATGTCGCAGGTTCCGTCCGGATTGACGGTCGTGTCGTATGTGACCTTCTCGTCGTAGTAACGGAAAATCAACGAGTCGATGCGGTTCGCCAGCACGGTCGTTTGGTTGGTTCCATTCTTCTCGTAACGCACGATGTAGCGTTGGCCCAGAGTGGCATCGACGTACATCAGAAACTTCACGTCTTCATCGCCGTCGGTGACGTCAGTGTCTTCGGTATAACCGTTGTCCGGATCAGGCATGCCGTTCAAGTTGGAGACCACGCGCAGCTCGTCGTTGTCGCTGTCGTTCGTAACGATGCCGTTGCTCGCGATTGACGGCAGACCGGACGGAAGTTTCAAACCGGAGTTGCTGATCTCGCGCGTCATGATGTTGAGCGCGCGCTGCACGTCGGCGA
>DASTOZ010000311.1:0-9718 GCA_035762365.1 Pyrinomonadaceae bacterium
CTAAAACGACACCAAAACTTGTCAAACAACTGGTATTTCAAGGCAATTCGACGTGAAGCTCTTTTGCTGCGCATGAGCGTCGATCGTTTGTGATAACATCTCGCCGACCCTTCGTCTTTGTATTCGATCTGCCCTTGATCCCTGCGGTAGGTTTCGTCTCCCCGTCGAAGTTCGCTAGCCACGCGCTCCAAAGCCGGAAAGCCAATGGCAACACACGACACCATAGTGATCGGCGCCTCGGCAGGCGGAGTGCAGGCACTGTCAACGCTTGTCTCGTCCTTGCCCCCGGATATCCCGGCGGCAATTTTCATTGTTCTTCATATTCCCACGGACGCTCCCAGTCTGTTGCCGCAAATACTCGGCCGAGAATCACGGTTGGGGGTCGCACACGCCAAAAATGATGAAGTGATAAAACCGGGTCGCATCTATGTTGCGCCCCCGGACCTGCACTTGCTGATTGACCGGAACCACGTCCGCCTCGTACGTGGTCCAAAAGAGAACTTCCATCGTCCTTCAATTGATGGGCTCTTTCGTTCCGCTGCCCTTTGGGCCGGTCCGCGAACTATCGGAGTGGTGCTGACCGGTGCTCGCTCGGATGGGACAGCGGGAATGCGAGCCATCAAGCAACGCGGCGGAATAACCATCGTGCAGGATCCTTCGGAGGCAATGTTTCCGAGCATGCCAATGAATGTAATACAGGACATCAGAGTCGATTATTCACTCCCTTTGCGCGACATTGCGCCCTTACTCAGTGAGTTGTCACACACGGCGGCGGACGAGGAAGGAAGGTACCCGGTGTCAGAGAACCTGGAGATTGAGGCGAGAATCGTCCAACAAGACATGGAAAGTGAAGAGCTAATCAAGAGCGTCGAAAAGTTGGGCCGGATTTCCAAGCTGACGTGTCCGGACTGCCACGGCGCGCTCTGGGAGATCGACGATGAAGAGTTACTACGCTTTCGCTGTCACGTCGGTCACGGTTTCTCGGCTGAGAGCTTGAACAATGGTCAGGGCGGAATGATCGAGGTGGCACTCTGGTCTGCGGTGCGAGCGTTGGAAGAACAGATGATTTTGTCGAAACGCATTATCGAACGTGCGCGCAAGTCCAATTCCACGCGCGCGGTGAAACAGTTTGAGAAACGAATGCGGGAAGCTGAAGAGCATAGCTCGGCTATACGGCAACTGTTGCTGCGTGGGGAAAAAGGTGATATAGCAGAAGCACCGGTACAAGAGTAGAGCATGAACAGTTTGCAATCGCTCGTTCAATTCACGGGGGCGGACTCTCAATGACGCCCGAATCAAAAAGTTTTGACGGCAACGATCTGGTGGTTGTGGGTTCGTCGGCAGGAGGCGTCGGCGCCCTTTCGACTCTGGTAAGCACACTTCCAAAGGACTTCCCGGCGCCGATTGTTCTGGCGCAACATCTCGATCCACAGAGACCAAGTCATCTGGACGCGATTCTCAATCGTCGCAGCGTATTACCGATCGTCGTCGTCAGCGAAGACGCACCGACGGAGCTCGAAGGCGGTACGATCTATGTAGTTCCGTCGAACAGGCATGTAAAGATCGTTGATGGGCACGTGCATCTCGAATCCGACCACGCCGAACGCCCCGCGCCTTCTGTCGACAGACTGCTCTCAAGCGCCGCCGAATCGTACGGCGAACATCTCATCGCCGTCATTCTCACGGGATCCGGATCCGATGGGGCCGCTGGCGCCGTCGCAGTGAAGAATGCCGGTGGCGTCGTAATCATTCAGAACCCAGAGACCGCGGCTTACCCGTCTATGCCGCTCTCGTTGCCGCCGACGGTCGTGGATTATGTCGTGGAAATGGACCAGATCGGGCCCCTAATTTACGATCTCCTCAAAGGCGTTAGCCTGCCGCCCCCCACGGAAAAGGGAGACGATCCTCTCCGCGAAGTGCTTCTGCTTGTCAGCGCGCAAACCAACATCGACTTTCGCAACTACAAAGTGTCCACCATTCTGCGCCGTATTTCGCGTCGAATGGCCGTGGCCCACGTCGCTTCCTTGCGAGACTATTCGGACTACCTGCGCGCGCATCCTGAAGAGATCACCGAACTAGTTAAAGCATTTCTTATCAAGGTCACCGGGTTCTTTCGCGATCCGGAAGCGTTCGACTTTCTCAAACAGACTGTGCTTCCCGAGCTGATCGATAGGGCCAGGGAGAATGGCCGGATAATGAGGGTGTGGTCCGCCGGATGTGCCACCGGTGAAGAAGCCTACTCGATGGCCCTGCTCATTGCCGACGCGTTGGGCCCGAATTTACCCGAGTGGAGTGTCAAGATCTTTGCCACCGACCTTGCTGCTGATGCAATTGCGTTTGCACGGCGCGGTCTTTATCCCGAGACTGTTCTCAGCGACCTGCCCGACGTCTACCGGCAGCGCTATTTTGAGCGCGTCGATCATGGGTATCGCATTTCAAAGATGCTGCGCGAAACCGTGATCTTTGGAGAACAGGACATCAGTCGCGGCGTGCCGTTTCCGCGCATCGATCTGGTCGTTTGCCGAAACCTGCTGATCTACCTCAAGCCGGAACTCCAGGAAACCGTGCTCGATCTTTTTGCCTACTCGCTTCACCAGTCACACGGCTATCTGTTCCTTGGAAAAGCCGAAACAGCTCGCCCAACGAAGGCGTTGTTTGAGCTCGTAAACAAGAGGTGGAAGATCTATCGCTGTGTGGGTGGGCCGCTTTCGTTTCCGACGTATCACGCCTCCCAACATCTCTCGCAAGTCGTCGATGGCCGAAAAGAAATGCGCAAGCGCCCAGCAGGCGTTTCGAGTTCTTATGAGGTGACTGCCGCCGACACCGATGTCACACAACTGCGCCGGATCAATGAAACGATGCTTCGTTTCCTGACAGCCGGCGTTGTGATCATAGATCGGAGCTATCGAATTCTGACGATCAACGCCACTGGACGCAGACTACTCGGAGTTCGTGATGTGGCTTACGATCAGGATTTTCTGCACACCGTCAGGGGTTTGCCATATCAGGACATCCGTGCAGCTATCGATCTCGCCTTCCGCGAACATTCCACAACGACCCTGCGCGATCTAGAATTGGACCAGTTCGCCGTCGGCGCCGGGCACTACCTGGATTTCACGGTCATGGCCATGCCCGTCGAAGGTGGAGCGCCTGAACTTGCCTTCATTACCGTCGTCGACACCACTGAGGGCACACAAGCCAAGAAGCGTCTCGAGGCGGTGCAGCGCGAGCAAACTGAGCTCGTCAGCGAACTGAGCTCGACAAACAAGCGTTTCGCCGAGATGAATAAGGAGCTTCAGGACGCGAACGAAGAACTTCAGGCGGCCAATGAAGAGTTGATGCTCACGCAGGAAGAGTTGCAGGCCACTAACGAAGAGTTCGAAGCGACAAACGAGGAACTACAGGCAACCAACGAAGAACTCGAAACAAACAATGAAGAGTTGCAGGCCACCAATGAGGAGCTGCAAACGACAAACGATGAGCTGACGGCGCGCACCTTCGAGTTACACCACCTCACCAAGGCAAACAACGCAGAACAATTTCAGCTCTCCGAACTACTCGAGCGCTTTCCGTACTACGTGATGATTGTCACCGCGGCCGACCTCATAATCGAAGCCGTGAATCCCGGATATGCCTTGTTGTTAGGAAAACGGGAGATCATCGGTCTGCCGGTGACCGAATTCTTCCACGGGAAGGACCTCTTCAAATTAACCGATACTCTCCGAGAGGTGGCCCAGCACGGTAAGCCTCTAACGACCGAGCCCATGGCCGTCCGAGCCACGGAATATGGAGGTGGGACTGAGGATCAGTTCGTCCATAGCATCGTGCCACTCCATACTGCCGACGGAGCAAAACCAGAGCGCCTGTTTATTTACACCGAAAAGGTGGCGTAGCAGGCGATCATCGTTTTGGTCCATCAAAGTCCGCTTTCATTATCGCGTAACATTCGCAGACAGCCCTCTCCAGTTCATCACGATCTCGAATGTGTAACTGGCCGCGCCGGTATTCAATTGCCCGGATGGATTGCAGCATTCCGGCGGCTACGGTTATTCCCGCGCGCCTCGCTCCGAGTCTCGAAGCGATGGCCTCCTGCGTGAGGCGGAGGTTGTCGCCACCAACACGATCATGGATCATGAGTAACCAACAGGCGAGCCGTTCCAGCACAGTGTGACGCGCATTGCAGACGGCCCGCTGCGATACCTGCGTGACCAGGGAGCTATACGCATGCATGAGGTGCTTCAGCGCACTTTCATTGGACGTGAATGTATGGTCTAGCGCCGCCGTGCTGAGTCTGGCAAGAGATCCGCCAATGCACATTCTTGTCCAATGTCGCGCCGTACCACCACCGAGAAGCGCTGACAAGCCGATGACGCTTTCTTTCCCGAGCATCGAAATCTCGATCGTCGTGCCGTCTTCCATGATCGCCAGAGACGAAACTATCGAGTCGAGTGGAAAGAAAACCTCATGTATCGTATCGCCGTACTCGTAGATAATGTCGTTGAAGCCTAACTTTACGACGCGGACTTGAGGTAGCAGATAATCAGGGTCGGCGGCAAGCAAATGGTTCAACAGCCTATTCTGCGAAACAGGCGTTATAAGACGCCCGGCGGAAAGGGCCTTATCAGTCTTGTCGCTGGGGATAGTACTTTGAGACACCTGGGCTCCCTTCATTCCTGATGCGCACGTGCTTGAGACGGAAAAACCTAGGGGGGAACTTCGAAACTCAACCTTCGGAATCGGCGTCATTGTACACGTATTGTCCAACAACGTACATAAGGACATTCCCTATTCGAACCACGAGGGAAAACGCAGTTAAAAGACGCGTGAAAACGTGTTAGGACTGTTCGCTCTCGTACCGACCGAGCTATATATAGGGCGTATGGTGCAATCCACACACGACAAGCAGGGTGGCCGCGGTCGTTATATCCTTCCCGACTGACCTTGAGAAATATATAACGGCCCGGCCTTTTTCCTTTCTATAATCCATTTGGCAACGAAACATTCAAACGGGTGCGAGGGTCCCGACGACGACCCCCGGTTCTTTCAGAGGCCCTTTTCACTATGCCAGTTCAATCCCCCCGCGTCCTGTACATCGAGGATCACGAAGACACTCGTGAACTCGTGACCCTGCTCCTGTCGCAAAAAAATTACGAAGTCGTAACCGGCAGCACGATCGAAAACGGCATCGCCCTGGCGACCGGCGGGAACTTTGACTTGTATTTGCTCGATTCGTGGTTGCCCGATGGCTCAGGTCTCGAGCTCTGTCAGCGGATCCGGCAGTTTGACAAGACTACTCCCATTCTCTTTTACTCCGCCGCCGCTTACGCGTCAGACCGCGAGCTGGCCTTACAATGCGGCGCTCAAGCCTACATGATAAAGCCGAGTCAACCCTCGGATTTGTGCAGGTTGGTTTCGGAGTTGATTGAGACTTCGAAGAGTCGCCTGAGCCGCGCGGCGTATTGATTACAGTTCGCTGGTTGCGAGCGTCTCCGTAGTTCGGGGACGCCAGATAGCCCACAGGATCATTCCCGACACCCACAAAGTCGCTGCGGTAAGCGCGGTCAGAACAAGCCAGAACGACCAGTAGGATTGAAATGTCCGTTCCCAACCCGTAGCCACTGCATGCGCAAGGTTCACGTTCAATGCCGCGGCTGTGATGAAGCGTGAGAGTAGTTGCACTGCCAGGTACCAGCCAAAGGCGTAACGCCACGCATTTCGATCCATGCGATACCACTTCAACGCGATCATCGAAACGGCGAGTCCACCGACGTGAGCCAGGATCGAACTCAGAAACAAACCCCAGGGCAACACGACATAGACAAACCAGACCACCAATCCCGGCACCATCCAGATCGCCGAAAGCCGCACAAGCGTCGCTTTGTCCAGGAACAAACCTGCGGCGAGAATTAGGTTTCCCAGATTGCACATCCAGAGCATGTTCCCCAGCTCGTTGCTTGGCCAGTAGTGGATTGTTTGCGCGATGAAGAAAATGAGAGGGAGCAGGCCGAGAAGACGGAGTCTTGTTCTTGGGGAGAAATCCATCTGTGTTTATCCGTGCTCAGAATAGCACTGGAAAAAACAAAGTACTATCTTGACAAGAACAAATGGGGAACACAGACTAAGCGCGTGCGCGCGGGCGCATCGATCATGAGTTCGTTGGAAGACCTCCTCGCTAAATCAATACCTGAACTTAACAAGCGCTTCGTCGAGCGTCGACGGCCTGTACCTAAAGGATTACTTGAAGCTTTAGAAGTAGATTCGCGACACGGCGCGCAACAACTCGCAAGGCGAATTCGCTCACGTCAACGCGAGAACCGCTCGGAAGGTCAACGACTACATTACCTGCTGCGCTTCGAACTCGAGTTATGGTCACAGGGCTACGGATTTGTCGCTGGAGTTGATGAAGCAGGCATGGCGCCGCTCGCCGGACCAGTTGCCGCAGGCGCAGTCGTCCTCCCGCAGAACTACAAGCTGCGCGGACTTAACGACTCCAAGAAGATCCTCGATCCTGAGAAACGGGATGAGCTCGCCGCTCAAATCAAACAGGACGCGATCTGCTGGTCAGTCGCCTTCGCCGAAGTCGAAGAGATTGACAGGATCAACATCTATCACGCCGGTCTGCTAGCGATGCAGCGCGCGGTGCAGGGCCTCAGCTCGCAACCCGATTTCATCCTCGTCGACGCGCGCAAGATTCCCCACTGCGAAGTGCCGCAACGCGGGATCATTCGCGGCGACGCGCTGTCGGCGAGCATCGCCGCCGCGTCGATACTCGCAAAGACCACTCGCGACGCGCACATGCTCGAGATGGATCGTCTCTACTCCGGTTACGGTCTCGCCTCACACAAAGGTTATCCAACCCCCGAACATTGCGAGGCGCTCAAGTCGCTCGGCGCGCTGCCGATCCATCGTCGCAGTTTTGCGCGCGTGCGCGAAGCACTCGGCCTCGACCCAATCCAGACAGAGTTGTTTGAAACCAGTGGGGCTGAAATCAGTGGGGCTGGCTGAATACAAAAAGAAGCGCAGTTTCGATAAGACGCCGGAGCCTGGCCCAAAGAAGAAACGCACGCGCACCGGGCGCATGTTTGTGATTCAGAAGCATCGCGCAACGCAGTTGCACTACGACTTTCGTCTGGAAGTCGACGGCGTGTTGAAGTCCTGGGCTGTGCCGAAAGGTCCATCGCTCGATCCGAGTGTGAAACGTTTGGCGATGCAGGTTGAGGATCATCCGGTCGATTACGCGAAGTTTGAAGGAGTGATCCCGGAAGGCGAGTACGGCGGCGGCACGGTGATGGTGTGGGACTACGGCACGTACAAACCTGAAGGTGATGAAGATCCAGCGAAGGCGCTCGAGAAAGGCGACTTCAAGTTTGAGCTCGACGGCGAAAAGTTAAAAGGTTCGTGGGTGCTGGTGCGAACGCGCAATCGCCAGTGGCTGCTGATCAAGCATCGCGACTACTACACGACGACCGAAGAGGTCACTGAGATCGCGCCGGTTTCGATCCTCACTCGACGTTCGTTAGCTGAGATCGCGGAAGACGAAGGCGGCAACGTCAAGAAAGCCGCGACTGGCGATCCGAAGAAGATCCCGCGCCGGACCGGAGTGAAGCGACGCAAGAAAGGTTCGAAGGCGAAGGTCTGGCACAGCAACCGCCCGAGTTAAGTCAAACGAACAGTCTTCACGCAAAGGCGCAAAGTAAAGCCTACTGATGTGTAGACAGGTGAAGCCTATTGATATGTGGACAACTCTTTGCGCCTTTGCGCCTTTGCGTGAGATCTTGCGCTTAAACCTTTACTTCAAGGTTTATCAGAACAATCCCTCATAGCTCAACTTCCGCTTCGTCAAGGTAACGCGCGCCGCCGAGGTGTAGGAGTGCCTCTTCACGCTCTTCGCGTCGACGATATGAATCACATCATGCCCGTGCACCGTTAAGTAATCCGAAATCAGACTTCGATGACAACGCAAGTAGAACGCTTCAGCGCACATGAAAGCAGTGCGCGACTTCTTCGCGATCTCGAGCAATGCCTCGATGCCTTCCTTGAACTCGGGCGTTTCCATGTAATCCGCATAACCGCGAAATCCAGGATCTCTCAAGCCCGTGTTTTTTGAGTCCTTGCGCGCTGTTCGACGTCCGCCGAGTCGCTTTTCGTGATGGTATTCAATGCCGATCCGCGGCAGCGACTCAGCGAGGCTTTCCTTGTTGAAATGCGGCAGACGGCGCGACCCCGGATACGAGCGCACGTCGACGAGCGCCTCAATCTCATGGGCCAGCAGAATCTCCTTGAACTTGTCTTCGGTGCGCGTGGAGTGACCTATTGTCCAAATCGTAATCGGCTTCATCTCTTGTAAGTCTATCGTTGAACTTTAACTGTGGGCTTGCCGACGGTTAAAGATACGCTTCAAGTTTGAACCGTCCTTTCGGCTGCGTCATCGGCTTCCACAGATCCCCGAGTCGCTTCACGCGCGCGGGCACGTTGTCGATCCGGAAGTCGTCGATCTTAATCCCGCGCTCGACTTCTTTCCACGTCACAGGCGTCGAGACTGAAGGTACTTCTTTAGGTCTCACTGAGTAGACCGACGCCAGCGTTCGCCCCCACGCGTTCTGGTTGTAATCAACCAGCACTCTTCCCTTCGGACGTTTCGACACCTGGTAGATCGCCGTCAACAACTTCGGCGAGTGCGACGCAAGCGCGTACGCAAACTCTTTCGCAAACGTCCACACTTGTTTCTGCGTCGGTCCACGCTGAATCGGAACGTAGACGTGAATGCCCTTCGATCCGGTTGTTTTCGCGTAGTTCGGAATCTTCAACGAATCGAGTCCGAGCTTCACGAGCAACGCCGCTTCACGCACCTTTTCAAACGTCGCGCCCGGCACCGGGTCGAGATCGAAGTGAAGATAATCAGGCAGATCCGTCTCGTCGCAGCGCGCGTACCACTCGTTTAGATCAATGCAGCCGAGATTGATCACCCACATCAGCGACGCGAGATCCTGAATCATCGGAAACGGGATCACACCTTTCGACCCGTGATCGATGCGACAGATCTCGATCCAATCAGGACGTGGGCTTGGCGCCCGCTTCATGAAGAAGAAGTCTTCACCGGCGCCGTTCGGATAACGCTTCATCACCATGGCGCGGTTGTGCAGGTGAGGGAGCAGCGCCGGCGCGATGTCGACGTAGTACTGGATCAGATCGCGCTTCGTGACCCCGAGCTTCGGCCAGAACAGCTTGTCGAGGTTCGTGAGCCGAACGACCTTGTCGCCGATGCCGACGTCGAGGTTGCGCTTGTCTTTGGGGAGTTTTACTGACGATGTGCGGGGCACGGAGCTAAGGCATCACTTTAAGTGTTCTTCAATCTCTTTCTCAATCGCCTTCAAGCCGTTTAGCAGGACGCCGCGGTGCGCGGGGTGTTTCGCACGCTCGAGCTGTTGCAGCAATCGCGACTTCGAAAGGAGCAGCGAATCGAACCGCTGCTTTCGCTCCCGGTCCTCTTCGGACGTGGGCTCCGGCTTAGGTTCGCGCAACTGGGCGTCTTCGATCTGATCTGCGACTGACTTACTTTCCCAACCACGAGCCATAACAAACTATACAACGCTGCCGTCGGGGATCACGGCGTTCTTCGGAACGATGATGATGCTGTCGCGAATGAAGTACGCACCACCCGGACCATCGACTTCAATCACGCCCGCTTCGTTCAGGAGCTTCGCGTTCTTTCCGATGC
>DASTOZ010000312.1:0-3314 GCA_035762365.1 Pyrinomonadaceae bacterium
CAGCTTGCAGATAAGGTCGCCGGCTTCGAAGCCGGAGCTGACGACTATCTCGCGAAGCCGTTTAGTTCACGTGAACTGGAATACAGAGTCGAAGCGCTCTTAAGACGCGGCGGCACGGCGCCACAGGAGTCTGACGGCGAACGCATCGAAGTCGGCGATCTCGTAATCGATAAGCGTCGTCATGAAGTGATGCGAGACGGCTATCGCGTCGACCTGACACCGCTGGAGTTTCAGATTCTCGAGTTGCTCGCGTCTGAACCAGGGCGCGCCTGGTCCAGAAATGCGTTGCTCGATCGAGTTTGGAGTACAGACTACGAAGGCTATCAGCGCAACATCGATCCACACATTAATCGACTTCGTAAAAAACTCGAGACTGATCCGAAAAATCCGCGGTATGTACTGACGGTTCGTGGTGTCGGTTACAAGCTCAACGAGATTCCCTGATGCTGTGGTGGGTCGGCACAGGATTAATACTTGCGTGGCTAATACTCTGGCTGGTTAAACCGACCGGCTGGATCCCTATGCTGCTTCTCTCCGGCATCTGCTGTCTCATAATTCAGATCGCCGCCTATCGGAAGACTAAAAACCACAGATCTCACTGATAAATTCGCCTTGACCTCCTCATCTCCTTCGGCAACAATGCGCCCGTTTGAGGCATCAAGTGCATAGTAGGTCTAGCCACTTTCCCAGATTTTCAGCCAGGAGTCGTTTCGCCATGACTTTCAGACGAATTGGTCGGCATCTCGTTTTTGCGCTCAGTGCTTGTTTAGTGTTTGTATCTGTCGCAGTTGCCCAACAGGACGTCGAACGTAAGACCGTAGCGATCACTTACCCTCTGGACGAATCGGTTACAGTCAAATTTCGTGGGACCACGCTGTTGCCGCGCCTGAAAGGCGAGGCGAAGGTGAAACGCGCCGGACGCCGTGGGACGCGCGTCGAATTGAACATCGACGATCTGCCGCGTGCCTCAGAGCTCGGCGGCATCTACACCACTTACATCCTTTGGGCCATATCGCCCGAAGGACACGTCGACAACCTCGGCGAGATCAAACGCAGTGGCAGCTCCTTCGTCGATTCAAAACTCGACGTTACGACACCCCTCCAATCGTTCGCACTGATCCTAACTGCCGAGCCGCACTTCCTGATGAAAGTGCCGAGCCGCGCAGTGGTGATGGAAAACCTGCCGCCACGAAAGCCGAACGGAAGTGAGGTTGAGACCGTTGACGTCAAGTACATCGGAAACTCGAGTGACTACTTCCGCAATGTCCGCGTGCCCGACATTGCGGATGCCGATTATCGCCAAACGCCAGTGTCGCTGCTCGGTGCGCGTCAGGCGGTGAATCTCGCGAAGTATGCCGGTGCTTCTCAGGACGCACCGGAAGAGCTCCGCACAGCCGAGGGCCTGTTGCAGGAAGCCGAGCAGGCGTGGCGCTTGAACGAACCCACCGCAGACATCGATATCAAGGCGCGAAGAGCAACTTCCGCCGGAGCGAACGCGGAAGAAGTCGCAGGCGTTCGCAAGGCCGCCCGCCTGGCGCGTGAAGAGACGCGTCGCCGCGACGAGGCGATCCGGAAAGCCGAACGCACGTCAGACGAGTTGCAGCGGGAAGTGAATCAGCTTCGTGCGGCGCTCGATAAAGAAACACGCACGCGCGAACTCGCGGAACGCGAGGCAGCAACCGCGAACGATCAGTTGCGTCGAGAACGTGTCGAGGTCGCGCGGCTGCGCGACGAGAACCAGGCACTGCGTGCGGATTCTGACAACGCCAAGCTCAAACTCGCGCGACTCGAAGGTGAAAAAGACGCTGAGAACGCCCGCGTCGAAGCTGAACGACGCGCAGTCGAACGACGCAATGCCGAAGCGACGTTGAAACAAACGCTTGCCAAGTATGGAACCGTCAAAGAATCAGCGACCGGCTTCCGTCTGATTCTTCCCGAAACCATTTGGAGCAACGCGCGCCAGGCGACGCTGTCTACGGCGTCAGCGGCGAAACTCGAACCGCTGGCGGCGCTGCTTGCCAGCAATCCTGACTATCAAATCCTGATTGAAGCCTACACCGACAACCGCGGTGATGAAGTCTCATTGCAACAGCTCACGCAGGAACGGGCGCGCGTGCTGTCGGATCGTTTTCAGTCGGCAGGCGTGGAGCCGACGCGCATTCAGGCCAACGGAATGGGAGCTTCAAACCCGGTGGCGCCGAACACCACGGTCGCAGGCCGCACGAAAAACCGGCGCGTCGAGATAATTTTCACGCCGCCGCGGAACACGGCTGCGAATTGAGAGTGGTCTTCGGTCTTTGGTCTTGGGTCTTTGAGCGCTAAACTGTTTTGACGAAGCCCCAAGGCCAAAGACCAAAGACCGTCTCGCTTAATGTCCCCACTCGATCCACTCGAAATACTCCAGGTCATCGGCTATAGCATCGGCGCGTTGCTACCGCTTTGGATGGCGGTGCAACTCGTCCGCCATCGCAGCAAGCTTACGAACGTCGAGCGCATCCTCGCAGCGCTCGCGCTCACGATGGGCGGCTGGCACACCAGCAATCTCGTCGTCACGCTTCATAATCTGTTCGATCTCGGTCCCGATACCTGGACCAGCCTCCTGCGCATCGCCGACACCGTCGCGGTGGTGAGCATCACCTTCGCGTACTCGTTCCTGCTTCACGTCCACTTGCATCTGTGGGCGCAGGCGCACGGTCGTGGTCTGAACCAGGGCGAGCGGCTCCGCGTCTATCTCTCATACGTTCCGACAGTCTTCCTCGTGATCGCCCTTCCGAAGCTGTGGAGTGGCGATTACGAGCCTATGTTTACGAAGCTGTCGTTCTTCGTTATTCCGTTTGCGTTCTGGATCGCGTACGTGCTCGGGTTGATTGCGTTGACCGAGCTGCTGATCGCGCGCAAGAGTCGGAACCGCAGCGAGAAACGCATCATGCGAACGCTGGCGGCGTCGTTCATCGGTATCGGCATAGTGATCCTTGCGGCGCTGGCGTTTGGACTCGGCGCAGGCACAACCCCGGGGCTCTACTTGAAGACGATCGCTAACCTCGGTTCGCTGCTGCCGTCAGTACTGCTGGCTTACTACATCTACCGTTACCGTTATCTGGAAATCATTATTGAAGAGAGCCTGATCGTGGTTACGTTTGCCACGGTCGTGTTGACGGTTTACGTCTTCGGCATTCGCACTATCGGCGACTGGATGACTCAGCGGTACGGCATTCGTCCCGGCCTCGTCGAAGCGTTGCTGATACTCGCACTGGCTTTGATGGCGGCGCCGTTGCGCGGTTGGTTGGCCCAACGGTTTCACAAGCTCTTCGAAC
>DASTOZ010000313.1:0-5461 GCA_035762365.1 Pyrinomonadaceae bacterium
ACGCCCGGCACTTCAAAAGATATCAAGATCAAGAACGGTAAGATTACACAGAGAACGACCAGCGTCTCGGTAACTCAACCGAGTGGACCACCGACGATAAGCACTCCCGTGAGCGGCATCTCGATCGAGTTCGAATGGGAAAGGGGCGCCTTGTCCGGTAAAGGCAAGTTGGATTCGATCAATGAGCAAACGCTTAACGGCACTTTGGGAGTTGGCTCGGCCATCACAGGCAGTGGTGCTTTGAAGCTCAAAAAGGTTTGAGGTGCGTCAACCATCATCCCTTTCCAAATGATGCGTGCTCTCGCTTGCCTGACACTCATCGTCAGTTTCGTCACTCCTGTCTATCCTCAACAGGAGCAACTGTATGTCCGCGTCAATCAGCTTGGTTTTACTCCTGGGAGCGCAAAAACGGCGGTGATCATGGGCCCGGCGCCGCTGCCGTTGCCCGCCGAGTTTCGCATCGTGAACGCCGAGTCGGGGGCTCAGATGTTCAAGGGACGCGTCGAACCTCTGGCGGGAGCGTGGGGGAAGTTGGAGCGTCATGGACTGCTGAACTTCACGCAGGTCGCCGACGAGGGTCGATACGTCATCGAAGTGGGAGCTGCGCGATCGCAACCTTTCACTATCGCGGCTTTGGCATATGGGGATGTTCCGGATCAACTGCTGGAGTTCATGCGTCAGCAGCGGTGTGGCTACAACCCGTTCGTCGACGCGGTGTGTCATAGTTTCGACGGCCGCACTGCTTTTGGACCAGAACCCGCGGGAACTTACCTCGACGCCTCAGGCGGGTGGCATGATGCCGGCGATCAATTGAAGTACCTGTTGACGTCGAGTAACGCCACCGCGCAAATGCTGCTTGCTCACCAGCTTGTCGAACATAAACGAGACCGGGCGTATTTTGTGGATGAGTTCAACAGCCTGGGCCAACCAGGAAGGAACTCGCTCGACGACGTTTTGGACGAAGCGATCTGGGGATTGAAATGGATGCTTCGCTTACATCCGAAACCGGATCAGCTCTATCACCAGGTCGCGGACGATCGCGATCACAAAGGTTTCCGTCTGCCTCAGAACGAGACTGTTGATTATGGCTGGGGACCGGGTAGTTATCGGGTCGTGTATTTCGCGGATGGCAAGCCGCAGGGATTGAAACAGTATCAGAGCGAATCGAACGGCGTGGCTAATCTCGCTGGACGCTACGCCGCCGCGATGGCCCTTGGCTACCAAAGCTTGAAACAGTACTCGACATTGACTTCGGTTGCCGATGAGTTGCTTCAGGCCGGCAAGGAGGTTTACGAGTTGGGCCAGAAGCAGGAAGGAGTGCAACAGGGCAACTCGTACGGCGCGCCTTATCGTTACGCGGAAACGACCTGGGCTGACGATATGGAGTGGGGCGCTGCCGAGCTCTTTCGCGCGACACGAGAGCGGCGTTATCTCCGCGACGCGAAACGTTACGCGTTGCTTGCGGGCAGCGAATCATGGATGGGAAAGACAGAGGCCGGTCACTATCAGTACTACCCGTTCATGAACCTCGGCCACTTTCGACTCTACGATCTCGTCGATGCGCGCACGAAAAGACAATTGGCCTCATTCTATCGTGAGGGAATCGAGCGCACGGTGAAACAAAGTCAGTCGAATCCGTACGGCGTCGGCGTCCCGTTCATCTGGTGCTCGAACAACCTCGCCGTCGCGCTTGCGACACAGATTCTGCTTTACCAGCGAATGACTGGCGACACGCGCTACATGAATTTCGCCGCTAAACAAATCGATTGGTTGCTGGGCCGCAATCCGTGGGGCGTTTCGATGTTCACTCGTATTCCCGAGAAGGGCGTTTACCCGCGCGACGTGCATCTGTTTCCGAACGTGTTGTTGAAGCGCATGGTGCGTGGCGGGTTGGTGGATGGACCGGTTTATCGAAGGGTGTTTCAGAGTCTGCGCGGTGTTTCGATCCGAGAACCGGATCCGTTCGCGCCATTCCAGGACGAGCGCGCCGTCTATCACGACGACGTCAACGACTACTCGACAAACGAACCGACGATGGACGGCACTGCCGCGGCGATACTTCTGTTTGTCCTGAAATAGTTTTTCTTGTGCCTTTTGCTTCCGTCTTGTGCCTTTTTGTGGCTAAGGCTTCAGCAGCAACTTACCGGTCGTATTTCTCCCCTCGAGATCGCGATGTGCCTGCGCGGCTTCCGTCAACGGATAGACCTTGTGAATACGGAGCTTCACCTCGCCGTCCACAATCATCCGCAACACGTCGTTAGCGCGCCATTCGAGCTCTTCGCGGGTGGCAGTGTAGTGGCCCAGCGTCGGGCGCGTTACGTAGAGCGAACCTTTCTGTGAAAGCTTGATCAGATCAAACGGCGGGACTGCACCACTTGCGCCGCCAAACAAGACGACATACCCACGCGGACGCATCACGTTGAGGTCTTTCTCGAACGTTGCTTTACCGACTCCGTCATAAACAACGTCCACTCCTCGATCATTCGTCAACCGGCGTGTTTCCGTTTCGAAATCCCTTTGCGTGTAAACGATCACTTCGTCAGCGCCTGCGTCACGCGCGACTTGCGCTTTCTCTTCGGTCCCCGCGGCGCCGATCACGCGCGCGCCGATCTTCTTCGCCATTTGCACTAGCAACAGACCGACACCACCGGCTGCCGCATGCACCAGTGCGGTTTCGCCTTGCTGCAACTTGTAAGTGCTGAAGACGAGGTAATGCGCCGTCATGCCCTGCAACATCGCCGCGGCTGCCTGCTCGAAACTCAACGCCTCGGGAATCTTCACGAGCCGCGACGCCGGAACTGCCGCGTACTCCGCATAACTGCCGAGCGCGCTCGTGTAAGCAACGCGATCGCCGACCTGCAAACCCTCGACATCGCTCCCGATCTCCGTGACGACGCCCGCGCCCTCCTGTCCATTAATAAAAGGAAGCGGCGACGGATAACGGCCTTCGCGGAAGTAAACGTCGATGAAGTTCACGCCGGAAGCTTCGATCTTCACGACCGCTTCGTTCGGCTTCGGAGTCGGGACCGGTAGATCGACCACGGTGAGCACTTCCGGCCCACCCGTTTGGGCAACTTGTATGGCTTTCATGGTGACGCAATGTTAGGATACGCGCGCACACCTGCCAAGGCTGGAAATTGCCTGGGAAAACACCAGACAGCATGCGAAAAGGAGCCCCACTTGTTGATCGATAGACGAAGAATTCTGCCAGCCGTCGCGCTGGTGTTGACGATGTGCTGCGTCTTGCAGCCGGTGCTGGGCCAAAGAGGTTCAGCCAACGCGATCAAGATCCCATTTGAAACTTACAAACTGCCGAATGGACTGACGGTCATTCTTTCAGTCGACCGCGCGATTCCGACCGTCGCCGTCAACGTTTGGTATCACGTCGGCTCGAAGAATGAGATGCCCGGCCGCACCGGTTTCGCGCACCTCTTCGAACACGTGATGTTCACCGGCTCGGGCCACATCCCGTACGGCATGCACGATAGACTTACCGAAGGCGTCGGCGGCAACAACAACGGTTCGACCACCAACGATCGCACCAACTACTTCGAAACAGTGCCGGCCAACTATCTCGAAACCGCACTGTGGCTCGAATCCGATCGCATGGGCTTCCTGCTCGACACCCTCGACATTGCGAAACTCAATGCGCAACGCGATATCGTCAAAAACGAACGGCGCCAGAGTTATGACAATCAGCCCTACGGCCGCGTGAGCGAGATCTTCGCCGCCGCGATGTATCCGAAAGGCCATCCGTACTCCTGGCCCGTGATCGGTTCGATGACCGATCTCAGTGCGGCCTCGGAAGAAGACGTGAAGGCTTTCTTCCGTCTTTACTACGCGCCCAACAACGCGACGCTGGCCGTGGTCGGCGACTTCAATCCGCTCGAAGCAAAGAAACTGATCGCGAAGTATTTCGGCGACTTGCCGAAGGGCGAACCAGTGCAGCGTCCGGAAGTTGCGCTTGGCAAACTCGAAGCGTCGAAACGTCTCGTTTACGAAGACCGCGTGCAGGTGCCGCGTCTCTACATTCAGTGGCCCACCGTTGGGTTCAAACGCGATGACGACTACCCGCTCTCGGTGATGAGCTCGATTCTCTCCGGCTCGCGCACGGCGCGACTGACGAAGGCGTTGGTTTACGATTCTCAGATCGCTTCGCAGGTATCTGCCTTTCAAAACTCGGCCGAAGACGTCGGCGTGTTTCAGGTCGTGGTGACACCACGTCCGGGACACACGCTGACGGAGTTGGAAGATGCGGTCGATAAGGTGATTCAGAAGTTCGTCGCGGAAGGTCCGACTGCGGAGGAGTTGCAGAAGGCCAGGAATGGTTTGGAACTCCAGTTCCTGCGCGGGCTCGAATCGAACCTCGGTAAAGCGAACCAGTTGATCTCGGGCTCGATCTTCTACGGCAACCCGGCGCAGTTTCGCATCGAGTATCAGAAAACGCTCGCCGTTACGGCAGCCGACGTGAAGCGCGTGGCTTCGCTTTATCTTGCGCGGCCGCGCATCGTGTTGAGCGTCGTGCCGAAAGGCAAGAAAGATCAGGCTTCGAAAGCAACGGAGAGCGAAGCAGTGAGCGGGCTGCCGCGCGCGGGCGCGGAAAACCGGCGAGGAGGTAGATCATGAGAAGACAGAAACCAATCGTCGCATTTGCGACCGCATTGCTAATCACGCTCGCAAGCGTCGCCTCGCTGGCCCAACAACCGCTCGATCGCACGAAGCCGCCGACGCCCGGACCGAACCCAACACTGCGCGTGCCAACGTGGACCAAGTCACAGTTGCCAAATGGCGCGACGCTGATCGTTTCCGAGCGACACGGCCTGCCGCTGGTGTCGTTCAGCATCACGTTTATCGGCGGAGGAAACCAGTTTGAACCGGCCGGAAAACGTGGCGTGGCGGCATTGACCACCGCGATGATGACTGAAGGAACAAAGACGCGCACCGGCGATCAACTCTCAGACGCTCTGCAATTGCTCGGCACTAACATCGGCGCCGGGATCAGTGGCGAGGAAGGATCCGTCAGTTTTGTTTCGACGACGAAGAACTTCGAACCCACGCTCGCGATCCTCGCCGACATGATGTTGAACTCGACGTTTCCCGCCGAAGCGCTCGAGCGTTTGCGGGGCCGCACCTTGGTAAATCTGACGCAGCAGAAAGATCAGCCTACTGTGATCGGCGCGCAGGTGTTCGCAAAGGTGCTCTACGGCGAAAGTCATCCGTACGGTCAACGCACCACTGAAGCCTCCGTTAAGTCAATCACGCGCGACGACGTGATCGCGTTTGCAAATTCGTATTTTCAACCCGGCCGCGCCATCATCACCGTCGTCGGCGATATCAGTGCGCTCAGCGCAAAGGCCGCGGTCCAGAAAGGGCTCGCAGCGTGGGCCAAGTCAGGCGACAAACCTTCGTTCAATTATCCGAAAGCTCCTGAGCTTCAACCCGCCAGGATCTATCTCGTCGA
>DASTOZ010000314.1:0-4534 GCA_035762365.1 Pyrinomonadaceae bacterium
CGGGGATGAGTCTGGCTGTCTGGCGCATCCACCGCCAGATCGGCATGAGCGGCGGTCTTTTCGTCAACGCGCTGCTCCGCGAGACCGGGCACACAGTTTCGCCCGAAGAAGCGAAGCGGCTACAGCACGCACATGGTGAGGCATTCAAGCGTTATGCGTCGCAGGTTCGGCCGCTGCCCGGGGCTGAAGAACTCCTGGCGTATCTCACAAACTCCGGCGTGCCGTGGGCCATCGCGACGAGCGGGCACATGGAAAGCGCGAGTTTGTCACTGCGGCTACTCGGATTAGGCGAAGACGTTCCAGTCATCACGCGCGATCTCGTGCGACATGCTAAACCCGATCCGGATCTCTTTCTTGCGGCGGCGGAAAAACTCGGCGTCGACATCGCCGACTCTGTTGTAGTCGGCGACAGTATTTGGGATTTGCTCGCTGCGCGACGCGCGCGAGCGCTCGGTGTCGGGTTATTGTCAGGCGGCTACGGCCGTGAGGAGTTGGAGCGCGCAGGCGCTTACAGAGTTTATAACGATCCCGCGGATCTGTTGCGCCACCTTGACGAGGTTGGCGTGCGGCGTGCGGAGTAACTCACCAGTGCCAGACTTGGGCGTAATCATCGAGCAACAACGCGATGTCGTTGCGCCGGATCAGTTTCACTCCAGCGACGCAGTTCGACGGATCCACTCCGCGTTCCTCGAGATCGTCACGCACCGCAAACACCGACACGCCTTTCTCCATTAGTCGCTTGATGTCTTCGTTGGGCCGCGCCGGATGATCGATACCGATGCTCCCAATCTTCACGCGCGGACATTCCTGCGGCACGAGATAGTTCACTGCGTTCCCGCGCAACATGACGCCGAGATCCGCGCCCGCATTTTTCAACGCGCCACTTAGCCACAGGATCGTATCGTCCTGCTCTTCCAACGTTGCGCGATAAGCCGTTTCGACAATGTTCAGAATCCTCATCGCTACCTCCTCGCTCACTTGGTTGGGATAACCAGACTGTTCGTCGATTCGCTCGCCATCTCGAAGAAGTCAGCGGGACTGCCGCGCTTCACGCCTTCGACGACGTTAGCCGCGCCGCGTTCGTCGACGCACAGTCCGCAGTTCACCCACGTCAGCAGCGGTTTGTCCTGGCCCAGCGCCAGCAGTGAACTGACGAACGCTTTCGTAGTCGGATGTTCCTCCTCCTCGACGCTCGTTCCTTTGACGGGGTTCGCGTGCGGCGTCTGGTCCTTCAGCGGCAGACAAACAGCGCCCTCATAGGCGAACACGTTCACATCGATTCCTTTTGAAAGTGCGGCGGAGATGATTCGCAGCGCCGTAGTCGAGTTTGCCGACTCGTACGGCGGATCCATCAGTGCCAGCGTTAATCGTCGTCGCTCGTTCATGATGCCTTCTCCTTGTTAGCACGAGTCAGTGCCACAGCGCTTTTGTGTTTTCCTGGGCGATCGCGTCCACCAGTGCGTCGATTCCTGACTCGCGAATGCTCGGCGTGAGCTCGTCGGGGTTGATGCCGCGTTCGCGCAGCGACAGATCATCCGCGAGCACGGTTATCCCGGCTTCCGCGAGATGGCCCAGGCGTCGAGCGCCCGTTCGGGCGGCGAGGACGCCGTTCTGCACCAGGAAAACGGTCACGTCGTGCCCGCGTTCCTTCACCGCAACTGCCGTCTCTTCGAGAAACCGCGTGTCCCTCGATTCAAACGGATCCCGGGATTCGATAAAGACGTACCTGCTCATGTGTTTTTCTCCTCCTGGCTGGGGCGACGCTCTGAGCGGCCCTCTCACCCTCTAAGCGAGATTCAGAGAAAAAAGGGCTCATCGGTGCGTCTATATTTTTTTAGGGGTTTCAGGCGCCTGCGATAGAATTCGGAGAAGTTTGCAGGGCGTAATCAGGTAGGACAATGACGGAACCGCAAACACACCGGGTCACGCAGTTGCTCATCGACTGGAGCAATGGCGACCAGTCTGCCTTCGACAAACTGATGCCCCTGATCGACGAGGAACTGCGGCGTCTGGCGCATCATTACATGAGTCGCGAACGCGCCGGTCACACGTTACAAACCACCGCGCTGGTGAACGAGGCGTTTCTCAAACTGGTGAATCGCAAGAACCTCCAATGGCAAAACCGCGCACACTTCTTCGGCCTGGCCGCGCAGGTGATGCGTACGATCCTGGTAGACCATGCTCGCAGTCATGCGTCCGCGAAGCGTGGTGGCGGCGGGCGCAATCTGGAACTCGACGAAGCAATGCTCGTGTCTCAACAGAAAGCATCAGAGGTCGTGGCCCTGGACGAAGCGTTGAACCAACTGGCCCTGATCGATCCTCGCCAGAGCCGGATCGTCGAGCTGCGCTTCTTTGGTGGTCTAACGGTCGAGGAAGCTGCCGAAGTGCTGCACGTGTCGCCCGTGACGGTCAAGCGCGAATGGAGCACGGCAAAAGCCTGGCTTTACCACGAGTTGGCAAAATGACTCCCGAACGGTGGCAACAGATCAAGGCGCTGCTCGAGTCGGCGATCGAACGCGATCCGCCCTCGCGTGAAGCGTTTCTCGACGAAGCGTGCGCCGGCGATCCCAGGTTGCGTGGCGAAGTCGAGGCGCTGATCGATTCACACGCACACGCCGGCGACTTTATCGAGAAGCCTGCGTACGCGGTGATGGCGGAGTCACTCAGCGATCTGCTTCCGGGCAACGCGGTTGGTCCTTACGAGATCATCACCCGGCTGGCAGCGGGCGGCATGGGCGACATCTACCTCGCGGCGGACACGCGGCTCGGACGCAAGGTGGTGCTCAAGGCGCTGCCGTCAGCTTTCACGGAAGATCCGGAACGTGTTCGTCGTTTTCAACTCGAGGCGCGCGCCGCTTCCGCGCTCAACCATCCCAACATCATCACTGTTTACGAGATCGGCCAGTTGGACCAATTGCACTACATCTCGATCGAGTTTATCGACGGCGAAACGTTACGGCAGCGACTCGTGAATGGACCGCTCAAGATCACAGAAGCGCTCGAGATCGCGAACAGTGTTGCCACTGCACTGCTCGCGGCACACGAAGCCGGCATCGTGCACCGCGACATCAAACCGGAAAACATCATGGTGCGCGCCGATCGCGTGGTGAAGGTGCTCGACTTCGGCCTGGCGAAGTTGACCGAGTCGAAGCCCATCATTTCCGAAGCCTCGACGCTGTTTCAAACACAGCAGGGATTGATTGTCGGCACGGCGCCCTACATGTCGCCGGAACAAGCGCGGGCGCTGCCCGTTGACACGCGCACCGACATCTGGAGTCTTGGCGCCGTCCTCTACGAGATGATTGGCGGGCGTCCGGCGTTCGATGGACCAACGCCGTCGGACGTCATGGCTGCGATTTTGAGTCGCGAGCCGGTTCCGCTCGTGCGGCACCGGCCGGAGGCGCCGACAGAGTTGGAATGGATCGTCAAGAAGGCGCTCCGCAAAGATCGGGACGAGCGATATCAAACGATTCGCGAGTTTCTCGCGGACCTCAAGGCGCTGACTCAACGACTCGATTTTCACGAAGGATTAGACCAATTCGCCAAACCCCAGACCGGCAACACGGAGGCCTATAACGCGTACCTCAGGGGCCGCTACTGCTGGAGTAAACGTACCGACGAGGACGTGAAGAAGTCGATCGAATACTTCAACAAAGCCATCGACGCAGATCCGAATTATGCGCTCGCGTATGTCGGGCTCGCCGATGCGTATCTCGTGCTCGGCGGTTTCGGAATCGCCACGCTCGCTCCGAAGGAAGCGTATCCAAAGGCGCGTGCGGCTGCCGAGCGGGCGCTCGAACTCGACGACACGCTCGCGGAAGCGCATGCGTCACTCGCTTACTGTCTAGCAAACTACGATTGGAACTGGCCCAGGGCGGACCGCGAGTTCAAACGCGCGTTGGAACTGAAGCCGAGTTACGCAGTCGCTCATCACTGGTACGGGTTTCTGTATCTCGCGGCGATGGGGCGATTGGACGAGGCGATCGCCGAGTTACGGCGAGCGCTGGAACTCGATCCACTCTCGTTGCCGATCGGTTCGAACATCGGCTTGCTGTTTTATCTCGCGCGTCGCTACGACGAGGCGTTGGACCAGTTTCACCAGAATGCCGAGATGGACCGCAGTTTTGTCTACACGCACTGGGAACTGGCGCTGACGTACGAGCAGTGTGGACGTTACGACGAAGCGATCGCCGCTCTGCAAAAGGCGAATGCGCTCTCGGGCACGAGCACGCTTCCGCGCGTGCTACTCGCGCGAGCGTGCGCGTTGGCCGGACGGAAGAAGGAAGCGTACGCGCTGCTTGACGAGTTGGGCGAACTGTCGACGCAAACGTACGTTTCGCCGTATCGAATGGCGGCGGTTCATGCGACGCTGGGAGACAAGGAGCGTGCTTTCAAATGGCTCGAGCATGCGTACGAAGGTCGCGATGGATGGATGATCTGGTTGGCGGTCGATCCGGTTTTCGACAGCCTTCGTTCCGACACGCGGCTTCGTGATTTGCTCAACAGAGTCGGGCTCGGAAGCGTTCATAGTCCG
>DASTOZ010000315.1:0-3291 GCA_035762365.1 Pyrinomonadaceae bacterium
CACAATGCTTGCAGGTGTGACACCGGCGGCTGCGCAAACGACCGGTAGCGCCACCTTGCGCGGCACCGTTAAAGACCCGCAGGGCGCGGTCATTCGCGATGCCGTCGTGACGATCACTAACGAGCGCACCAAAGACGAGCGCCAAACGAAGTCGAGTGAAGACGGCACCTACACCTTCAGCGCTGTTCCGCCCGGCAACTACACTGTCAAGACCGAAGCGGCCGGCTTCAAAACCAAAACGCAAACGAACCTGGCGATTGAGACCAGCGACACCAAAGGCTTCGACATCTCGATGGAAGTGGGCCAACCGACTGAGACTGTCACGGTGACCGCTGGCGCCGAACAACTGCAAACGGAAACCGGCGCCCGGGAAAATACGATCAACTCGAAACAGATCGATAACCTCTCGATCATCAGCCGCAGTTCGCTCGAACTTCTGCGCATTCTTCCCGGCGTCGTTGCTCCCGATAACACGTTGTTGGAAAGCATCGGTTTTGGTGACGGCGCAAACAAGAACGCTGATTATCACGTGAATGGTTTGCGCGGCGAGCAGAACAATATCTCGATCGACGGCTCGCGCATGATCGATATCGGTTCCAACAACGGAACCGTCATCACCGCAAATCCGGACATGGTCCAGGAAGTCAAGATCCAGACCAGCAACTACGCAGCCGAGCACGGCACCAGTGCAGTGCAGATCAGCGCCACCACCAAGGGCGGCAGCAGCGACTTTCACGGCTCGGTCTATGATTACCTGCGCAACCATCGCTTCCAGGCGAACGATCGCTCCAACACCATCAACAACGTTGCGCGCCCGCTGAGCAAGTACAACTACCCCGGCGGCAACCTTGGCGGACCGATTCTGCTTCCCTGGACGAACTTCAACAGGAACCGCGATAAGCTCTTTTTCTTTGTCGGCTACGAGCGTTACTACCAACAGGTTGACGAAGGATCGGGCCGCTTCCTCGTGCCGACGCTCAAGCAGCGCCAGGGCGACTTCAGTGAGTTCCCCGGTGTAACGGTTCCCGCTGGTTGCACGGCCGGCGGTGTAGTCGGTAATCCCGGCAACAACAACGACGTCGCGCCGGGTGGCAATCTCGCTCCATGCGCGCATCCGCTCGGCAGGGCGCTGTTGAACTTTTACCCGGAACCAAACCTGGCAGCGGCGCCGGGCCAACCGAATTACGTTTACAGCGTTCTGCGGCCTAACAACAGACAGCAGTTCACTTCTCGCTTCGACTATTCAATCAGCGAAAAGACGAAACTGTACGTACGTTTCGCGCGCGAGTATGAAGAGCAGGGCTTCCCGCGCGGGTTGTGGTGGAATTCTTCGAACTACGAATTACCCGGCAAGTTGACGAGTAAGAACCTTGGCCGTTCCGTCGTCGTGAACCTGACTAACATCATCACGCCGACGATGACAAACGAGGTCCTGTTCAGCGCCAGCAAGCTCAAACTGAATTACGACTTTGCCGAGCCGGACAAAGTTTCGTGGGCCGGTCTTGGTCTTCAGAGAGTCGGTTTCTTCTCGCCAAACAATCCAAACATTCCGGCGAGCTTGGCCAACAACAATCCATACGTGCCGTTGAGCGTCCTGACCTGGGGGCAGGGTGAGTTTCACACTGCTTATGGTTTTCCGATCCTGGCGTGGAACGACAGCTTCGCGGTCACCGATAACCTGGTGAAAGTGCAGAACACGCACACGTTGAAGTTTGGCGCATTCTTCGAACAAGCTAATAAGCGTCAGCAATCAAATAGTGACACCAACATCGTGACCGCTCAGTGGGGCCAGACGACCGGCACGCTGAACAACTTCGGCGACGTCTTCGTCGGCAAGCCAATTGAGTTTACGCAAGGCACCACGCGTCCGCTCGACAACTTCCGCTACTACAACTACGAGTTCTACGCGCAGGACAGTTGGAAGATGCGTCCGAACCTGACGATTGAATATGGATTGCGCGCTGGTTACTACCCGCAGAACTTTGAGCGGAAGGGCCTCGGCGTTTTGTTCGATCCGGCAGCTTACGTCCGCGGCGCAGGCGCTTTCCTGAATGGCGATCGGACCAAGCCAAACGGCTTCAAGCTTGCGGCCCGCGGTGAGATTCCGAAAGGGGTCCTGGAGAACGTGGGTGTGCAATGGATGCCTCGACTGAATGTCGCCTGGGACGTTGGTGGCAAGGGCGATCTCGTGCTGCGCGCCGGCGCGGGTCTGTTCTACAACCGCGTGCAGGGCAACTACGATTATTACTCCAGCGGCCAGATGCCGAACACATACAGTTCGACTGTAGATACGCCATGGGCTTCCGGAAACGGTTTGAGTTTCGGCGACCTGACCACGTTGAATCCGTTCACCAGCAACATCGGTGCAATCAACATCGCGTCTCGCGATCTCCAGTCGAATGAAATACCCAGGGTCGCAAACATGAGCTTCACCATCGAAAAACGACTGCCTTTCGATAATGTCTTGTCAGTCGCCTACGTTGGTACTCAAGGGCGTCACCTGCCGCAACAGCGTAATGCCAACATTGTTCCGTTGGGAGCGCTTTCGAGTGGGATCATTTCGTTGAACGGCCCGGTAAACGGAACAGATGCGAACGGAAATCCCAAGGTCTATACACAATTGAATTTGAGCGTGCCGGTCGAGAGAGCCGGTCTGGCCGGCTCCGTGCTCCGCCGGTTCAGGCCGTTCGACGCGTTCAACTCGGTAGGTCTCTTCCAGTTCACCGGCACGTCGAGCTATCACTCGTTGCAGGCTACGTTGAACCATTCGGGGAGAAACTTCCAGTACTTTGTGACATACACCTTCGCGAAGGCACTGGGCACTGTGGCGACCAACGAGAGTGACGGTTCGGCGTGGGCCGATCCGATCGATACTCGAAACAGAAGCTGGGGCGTGTTGCCATTCGATCGCACACACGTCTTCAACATGTCGTACAACTGGAGCGTGCCGGACATCGCTCGCGGCGGCTTCTCGAACGCGGTCACCAACGGCGTCTTCAATGGGTGGCAGATTTCAGGAATCACCACGATTCAGAGTGGTATTCCGATCCGGTTGAGGTTCACTGGCGATATCGCGCAGACGAGTCAGGCAATTGGTTGGTATGGCTCGGATGCATTCAATGGGACTAACGCCGGCGCGAGTCTTGGTGCAATTACGCCAGTCTATCTCGGCAATCCGCGAGTTGGCGGCAGCGGGCTTGGAGATAAGATCTTCGATATCTCGAAGCTGGCCATACCGACGTTCCCGAACACCGGACCGTCGCAGCCGCCGTTTTACATGCGCACTCCGGG
>DASTOZ010000316.1:0-12582 GCA_035762365.1 Pyrinomonadaceae bacterium
ATACGGAAAGAGTCGCCGCTCTATCAAACGAGTTCATGCTGCTGTCGCAAAAGCGGCAGCGAGCGCTGGTTCCGATTTCAGAAGCACAAACTGAAATGTAAATCGACTCCCCCAGGCAGGTTTTAGAAGAGTGAGTATCGAAGACAAGGATCGCGACGATGTGATGGAACGGCTGCTGGAACTCGGCGGCGACAAGAAGTATTTGACGTTTGACGATCTCAACCGTGAGCTGCCCGATAACGTCGTCTCCCCTGACGATATCGAAGACGTCCTCCAGAAACTGGAAGGCTCGAACATTCCCGTCGCCGACTCGGACGAACGTCTGCTCGAGCAAGCCGCTGCGACTGTTTCCGAGGACGATGAAGAAGTCCTCGACGAAGACATCGAACTCGATCTCTCCGCCGGCGCGCTCGAAAAAACCAACGATCCGGTGCGGCTCTACTTGCGCGAGATGGGCGTCGTGCCGCTGCTGACCCGCGAGGGCGAAGTGGCCATCGCTAAACGGATCGAGCGTGGGCAACTGAAGACTCAGAAAGCAATCGCCCGTTCGCCGATTGCCGTTCGTGAATTGATCCGCATCGGCGAGGAGCTCGAAGCCGGAAAACTCAATATTCGTGACACGGTCGTCTTTTCAGAACAAGCGGAACTGACGGGTGACGAAGACAAGGCCGAAGAGTATCGCACCTGGACCATCGAGGGTATTCAGAACATCAGCCGCAGCGCCAAAAGCGCTCTCAAAGAGCTGGAAAAACTTCAAGCCGAGCAAAAGATTTCACGCGGCAAAAAAAGTAAAAAACTCACGAAGCTAAAGCGTTGTGTGGGTCGATGCCGGCTCGAGATCGCGCAGGAGATCGGACGGCTGAATCTCACGGAACGCGGGCGACAGCGTCTGATCAACTCGATCCGCGCGGTCCACAAGTCGGTCCGCGACGCCGAACGAGAGATCGAAAGCTTGAGCGAGAAGTCGACGCGCAAACGGATCAAACCTGAAGACCAGAAGGAGTTCCGGAGGCGCATCATCGCGGCGCGGAAGCGTTTGGGGCAGATCGAGATCGATCATTTCGTCAGCCCAGTCGAGATCAAACGCGCCTTGCAGGCGATCACCACCGGCGAACAGCAAACCGGACAGGCGAAACGCGAGCTCGTCGAGGCAAACTTGCGGCTCGTCGTTTCAATCGCCAAGAAGTACACCAATCGCGGACTTCAATTTCTGGATCTGATTCAGGAAGGCAACATCGGGTTGATGAAGGCCGTCGATAAGTTTGAGTGGCGGCGCGGTTATAAGTTTTCGACGTACGCGACGTGGTGGATCCGCCAGGCAATCACGCGCGCCATTGCGGATCAGGCGCGCACGATTCGTATCCCGGTGCACATGATCGAGACGATCAATAAGTTGATTCGTACGTCGCGATCGCTGGTCCAGGAGTTGGGGCGCGAACCGACGAGCGAAGAGATCGCGCGCAAGATGGATATTCCGGTGTCGAAGGTGCGCAAGGTGTTGAAGATTGCGCAGGAACCGATCTCACTCGAGACGCCGATCGGCGAGGAAGAAGATTCACATCTCGGCGACTTTATCGAAGACAAATCGATCCTGAATCCGGCGGATGCCGTTGTCGCTTCCAACCTGCGCGAGATCACTGATGAAGTGCTCGCCACGCTGACGCCGCGCGAAGAGAAAGTGATCAAGATGCGGTTTGGGCTGGGAACGACCGGGTCCGAACACACGCTCGAGGAGGTCGGCCAGCATTTCGCAGTGACGCGCGAACGCATCCGCCAAATCGAAGCGAAAGCGTTGCGCAAACTCCGTCATCCTTCACGCTCGCGAAAACTCAAAGCGTTTCTCGACGGAGCTCCGCGGTAACTTCCCTTCACGAACGCTGCGACAACTTCTTCTTCAATGAGTCTGCCGCAAGTGAGAGTCAAACGTGGAAAAGAAATTTAGAAAAATTCTTTTTCACATGTGTCTCTCGCAAGCGGGAACCCTGGTTTTACTTGAAGGCGAGAAATGCCGTGCTCTTCACAGTCTCGTCGAATTCGTAGTTGTACGTGTAACCCGGGAATTCGATGGGCTTCACAAACTGGACTCGCACCACAACCTGTCCATCGCGTTGAATGGGCGTGATGATCGCGTCCTCCGGCACGCCGTAATCAGGCGCGTCCTTTCGCAGTTGATTCTGAATCCACACAAGCGGCTGACCCTGCGCCCCGGAAAGGTCGGTATATTGCTGCATCAAACCCTTGTACTCGTGAGCGTGATATGCCACCGGCACATAAAGATATCCGGCATACGCCGTCGCCACGATGATGGTCATCACGATAAAAAACTGTACCCTGCCACTGCCACGTTCACTTGATCTTCGCACGGTGAACTTTCCTTCCGCCTCGCGCGTGCTGTAACCCGGCACGCAGCGAGAGTCGCAACGATTTCGCACTGATGAGCTTGCCCTCGACGATCTTCGGCAGGCCCAACCCCTCGAGCAACACCCAATTGATCTGCCCATCGACGCTCTTCTTGTCGTGCTTTAGCGCGCTGATGATTTGATTGACGTCGAGATTGTCGGCGCGCGGTAACGACCCGCACAGATGAACCGCTTCGCGCAACAACTCGAACTCTCCCGGGTCGAGCAAACCCAGGTTTCTCGACAACTCTCCGGCAACTAACATTCCATAGCCCACCGCCTCGCCATGCCGGAAATGACGGTAGCTCGTAACTGCTTCCAACGCGTGGGCCGTCGTGTGCCCAAAATTCAAAATCCGCCGCGACTTCGCGTCCGCGCGATCGGTTGATTCCCGCTCGTCGCCGGCAACGATGCTGGCCTTGAAACCGCAGTGCGCCGCGATCAAGTCTTCGAACTCCGGCGCGAGCAGAAAATCTCGACTTTCACGCAATTGCCGCAGTCCCGTTACGGTTTGCTCGAACAGCGACTCGTCCGCGATCAGCGCCTGTTTCACCATCTCGCAAAACCCGGAGACCAATTCGCGTTGCGGCAGCGTCAGCAGCGTTTCCGTATCGATGACGACGCAGGCCGGTTGATGAAATGCACCGACGAGGTTCTTGCCTGACGGCAGATTGATCGCGGTTTTCCCGCCGACTGACGAGTCTATTTGCGATAGAAGCGTCGTGGGGACTTGCGCCAGCGGCAGCCCGCGCAAGTAAATCGCCGCCGCGAACCCTGCGAGGTCGCCAACCACTCCGCCGCCCAGCGCGACAACGAGGTCATCGCGCTCGAACTGGTTCTCGTTCAGAAACTTGACGGCGTTTTCGAGTACGCGAAACGACTTGTAGCGTTCGCCCTCCGGCATCAACCACTCAAAGACCTTGAAGCCTTCGCGCTTCACGAAGCCTTCGCGCTTCAGATTGCGCACAATCTCACGGCCGTAGAGTTGAAAAACCCGGTCGTTGGAGATGATTCCGATTCTGCGTGGTTGTTTCCGAAGTGAACGTGAGATTAGCTCCGCGAGATCGAGCCGGATCCCGCGGCCGACATTGATTTCGCTTCGTCGAGTTTCCTGGTTAAGGGCGAGTTCAAGCCGGCGCATTTTGGGGCGACACGTTAAAGGCGATTACAAATAGCGAATGGGCGCGACATACGTGGGAGTGCGTCGCGCCCATCCATATTCGTGGTTACTGTCCTCACCCCAGCAACCACTTGAGACGGAGGATCCACCAACCGTCTCTCTTGCCCCGCAATATACACCGCAACGGCTGTGCCGTGCAAGAGCCTTTTTCTCAGCGCTCGAACTAACTCAGGTTTCTTAGACAAAAGCCGTGCATCGCTGTAAAAGCAGGGGTTTGAGGGCGTCGCACGAGCATGAGAGCGTGTAGAAATTTCGTGGAGCGTCGTGTAGAAATTTTACGGAGAAGCCGTTCGTTACGCGCCGATCTCCCGCTTGATCGCGACCGCGATTTTTTCCGCGTAGGATTCGATCTGATGCTGGTTTTCGCCTTCGATCATCACCCGCGCCAGCGGCTCCGTTCCCGAGTAGCGCAGCAGCAGCCTCCCTTTGTTTGCGAGTAAGGCCTCGACCTCCGCGACCGCCGCCTGCACTCCGGCAAGTTCGGCAAATGGACGTTTCTCGCGGACGCGTACGTTCACCAGGATTTGCGGGTAGGTCTGGAAACCGACGGTCGCCTGGCCGAGTGATTTTCCGGACTCGCGCAGCGCCCTGAGCAGCGAGAGCGCCGTGATCATCCCATCGCCCGCGAGACTCAAGCCGGGAAGTATGATGTGGCCCGACTGTTCCCCACCGAGGCTCGCGTGACGTCGCAACAGTTCATCGAGCACATATTTGTCGCCCACGTCCGTGCGGACGAGTTTGATCCCCACAGCTCGAAACGCGATCTCCAGACCGATGTTACTCATGACGGTCGCTACCACCATGTCGTCCTTCAAACGTCCGTGCGTCTTGAGGTAGTTGGCGAGTACCCATAGCGTCGCATCGCCGTCGACGTAGTTTCCCTTTTCGTCCACGAAGAGCGATCGATCGGCGTCGCCGTCGAAAGCCACACCGAGATCTGCTTTCTCGTTCACCACTCGTTCACGTAGCGAGTCGATGTGCAGCGAGCCGCAGTTGAGGTTGATGTTGCGACCGTCGGGATTGGCATTAATGGCAATCGTGTGCGCTCCGAGCTGACTGAACAGGACGGGCGCCAACGCAGAGCTCGCGCCGTTCGCGCAATCGATTATGATTTTCAGACCATGGAGGTCCAAGCCCTCGCCGATCTGATCGGAAAGGAATGCGAGGTATTGCTGCTGAAGTTCGTGTTCCTGTTCCGGCGCCGGTGATTTCGACTCTGATGAAGGATGTTCCGGCGAAACGCCGGCAAAGATGTCGGCCTCGATTACGCTCTCGACCGAGTCCATCTTCTCGCCCGATGGCGCGAAGATCTTGATCCCGTTGTCCTGATACGGATTGTGCGACGCGCTGATCACGACACCCGCGTCCGCATCGAGTTTCCGGGTCAGAAAAGCGACGCCGGGTGTTGTGATGACACCCGCTGACAAACACTTTCCGCCGGCGCGCGTCGCACCGTCGATCAGCGCGTTCTCGATCCAGTCGCCGGATTCGCGCGTGTCTCTACCGATGACGATCTCGGGTGGTCCGGTTGTTCTTGAAAGATGGCTGGCGAGTGAGTAACCGATTGCGCTTACTGTGGCTGCGTCGAGGGGGAATTTTCCGGCTTCGCCTCGAATACCGTCCGTGCCAAAAAGAGGTTTCAATACCTATCGCTCCGATCCCTGATTGATCGACTTCAGAGTCACTTTACCTTCGAGATGCGGCGGAACCATCAACTTGCGCTCCATTATCGAACTGTTGCCGACTGGCGCAAGCCCGATTTGCAAGTCTTCAGGTTTCAGTTTCTCCAGAATACTCGGTGGGCCAGACACAGTGACTGTGAATCTCGGCGCTTCACCTGATTCAACGTTGAACATACGAACGCCGGTAAAAGTTCTCTCAACCGGCACTTCTGAAATATCGATTTCGACACTGACCACCGGATCCAGCAGATCGATCTTCGTGTCAGGCACGTCGATACCGAGATTCGACGCCGTGAAACTCTCCTTGTGCCCCGCCAGCCAGATCGATTCAGTCAACACTTTGTTCAACGCATTCACGCGGGTCTCCGGCCCACGCACCAACACGGATCCTTTACTCGGTCGAATAGCGTAGACCTGATACCCGTCGGCCGGTTTGCCTTCCAGCTTCGGCTCGACCGGGACTTGACGTTCAATGATCTGTTCGAGACGAATCGGAATCGCGCTCGGTTGAAAACCGTCGACCTTCACGCCTTGCGGCAACGAGATCGAGGGCCGTCAGGTCGTCCAACTTGTTTCTACTGCCCGTCAGCATCACGTCGACTGTTCGCGGCGGGTCGTTACTGATCTCGAGCGACTGCGGACGAATGAAGTTGAGCTGCACGTTGACGTGCGCCGTGACGGGCTCGTTTTGTCCAGTCACGACCAACCAAAGTACCAACGCGATCGCGAGCGACAACAGTTTCAGGCTCCAGTCTTCGAGGAAGATCTTGCGGACCAGCTTCGCCGCACGGCTCGGCCGCGGCGCAAGCTCCGGAGTCTCATCGTCTAAGTCCTGAAACGGCATATGTCTTTTGTGCCTTTTGTGGCTGAACCTTTGTGCCTTTTGTGGTTACACCGAAGCGATCTCTTCAGTCTCACTGTTCGCTTCGGAAACCTTCTGTTGCTCTTTCTCCTTCGGCCCAACGCCGAGCGCTTCGAAGATCGCCGCGCGAAGTTTCGGCGGATCCAGACCTCGCCGTATTTCACCTTTTTGCACAAACGAAAGCAGGCCCGTTTCTTCAGAGACGACGACGGCGACGGCGTCGGTGTCTTCGGTGACGCCGATTGCCGCGCGATGGCGCGTGCCAAGATCGCGCGATAGGCGCGGATTCAGTGTCAACGGAAGAAAGCAGGATGCGGCCGCGATGCGATGTCGACGGACGACAACGGCGCCGTCGTGCAACGGACTCGCTGTGTTGAAGATGCTGACGAGCAGATCGTAACTGAGCTCCGCGTCGAGCTGTACGCCGCCGTCCGTCACGTTCTTCAAACCAACGTTCCGTTCGATGACGATCAGCGCGCCTGTCTTCAACGAAGCGAGCGTACTCGCCGCGAGAACCACTTCGTCGTAGATGCCTTCTCCAAACTGTCCGCGATGACGTGAAAACGGCACGCGAAAACGGTTGCCAAACGTGATCAGCGCCTGCCGTATCTCTGACTGGAACAACACGATGATCGCGATACCGATGTAGAGAAGCCCGTTACTTAAGACGAACTCCAGCGTCGCGAGATCTTGTTTGATTGAAAGCCAGTAGAGGAAGACCAGGGCGGCGATTCCGGCGGCCATGGGCGCGGCGCGCGTGCCGCGCAGGAGTTTCAAAACTGCGTACACGAGCAAAAAGACAAAGATGATGTCCGCGACGTTGCGCGGCTCGATCATCCGTCTCAAATACTCAGTGTATGGCAGTAGTAGTAACATCTTACGTTGTTAAATCTTTGGTCCCATGATGCTCGGCTTCTCAGCAGCAACTTAGTTTCTCCGGGCGCGCGCGCGCCATACACTATGAACCCTGGAGCACGTCATTTCATGTGTTCCGCGACAGGCACTCGGCTGTCAGTCTTGCTCGTCACGTGCGAGCTCGACAAATATCATTTCCACTTTCGGCTCTGCGCGTTTGATCCGATCTTCGATCTCTCCGATAGCGTTCACGATGCTAACAGTATTCATGTCATCTCGCAGCTTAACGTGCGTATTAATGAGAATCTGTTTCGGCGCCAGGTGCATCGTCAACAATTCCACAACTTTTTCGACGCTCGGATGGCTCTCAATCGCAGTCTTGATCGCCTGCACTTCCTTCGCATTCGCCGCTTCTCCGAGCAGCAAGCCGCGCGACGCTCGCGCCAGCACAAAGGCGACGACTGCCAGCACGAGGCCAATGATTATCGAGGCCATTCCGTCCCAGTAAGCGCCGGCTGCGCCTCCAACCTGGTGCTCGGTCAGTATCAAACCCGCAGCGGCAACGATGATGCCGATCAAAGCCGCGGAGTCTTCAAATATCACGGTCTTCGCTGTCGGGTCCTTCGACTCGCGCAGATACTGGGCGAACGAAAGGCCCTCGTGGTGCGCCTCTTTGACTTCCTGGTAAAGCGCCAGGCAAATCGAACCGGTTTCCAGCGCAAACGAGATGGCCAGCACCCAGTAAGCCCAGTTCAAATTCGTCGGCGCGTGCGGGTGTCTGAGTTTTTCAATGCCTTCGTAGATCGCGTAAGTCGCGCCCACGCCGAAAATGAAAATCGCGGCAATGAAAGACCAGAAGAAGCGTTCCTTGCCGTAGCCGAACGGATGTTTGCTCGACGCAGGACGCTTGTAAAACCGCAGACCGAGTAAAAGAAAGACCTGATTCGTCGTGTCGGCAACCGAGTGGAGCGCCTCCGCCATCATGCCGGACGACCCGGTAATGAAGGCCGCCACGAACTTGAGAACTGCGATCAATCCGTTGGCAAAGAGCGCGCCAAGTACGGCCAGCATGCAGCGAGTCCTTAAAGTCCAGGGAAATGAAGCTCCGTCCGGATTATATCTGTGTTCTGGTTTGAAGAAAACTATGAGGAAGCGCGCTTTAAACGCTGCTTTTTGTGCTTGAATCTGCCGCTTTGGAGAAACCCGACGAGTTCGCCGTTTTTCCCCACGACAGCCAGCGATCCGATGCCGTTGCGCTTCATCAGCTCGCGGGCGTAATCGAGTGTCGCGTTTGGTTCAACGAAGAACCGTGGTGCGATTGGACGCATGACGTCGCGCGCTTTGGTGAGATGCCAGCGTTCGCGCGGCAACGTCTTGAGATCCTGGAGCGAAACGATTCCGTGAAGTCGCTTGTTGAGAGCAACGGGAAACGCGACCTGCCGGTGCATCGGCAGCACTGAGTCGATGAGCTGGCTGATCAGCAGATCGGGTTCGACGGCAAACGGCGCGGACATCGCTTCCTTCACGATGTTCTGAACGCGCCCGCGAACGTGTTTCACCACGCTGTATGCGGCGTCGAAGAGAAAGAGGCCGACGAGCACTGACCAGAAGCCCATGAAGTACGAGCGGAAACTCGGCGCGATCGCCATGTAGACGCCGAAGATGATCAGAATCGCGGCGATCAGCATCCCGCAAATGCCGGCGAGACGCGTTGCTTCTTTCATGTCGCCCGTGCGTCCCCACAGGATCGCGCGCAAGACGCGACCGCCGTCGAGTGGGTAACCGGGGAAGAGGTTGAATACTGCGAGCAAGAGGTTACCCGCAGTGAGTAGGAACAGAACGCCGCCGACAGTTTCGTAGCCGGCCATAATCGCGGGCAACATCAGGATGAAGCTGACAAGAGCGAACAGAAAACTAGCCGCTGGACCAGCGACTGCGATCCGAAACTCCGCTCGAGCACTCTCCGGTTCGTTGCGCAGACGCGCGAGTCCGCCAAACGGGTGCAGCACGATCTCCTCGATCTCGATGCCTTCGGACCGCGCCATCAGCGCATGTGACAGTTCGTGGCCCAACACGGAGAGAAACAGTCCGATCGTTACTACAATCGCGAGTACCCACGCCGTCGTGAGACTCAGCGGGACGAGTTTGACGGTGCCGACCCACATCCCGCCGCGCGCGAGGTTCATCGCGATCAGCCAGATACTCAACAGGAAAACAACGAACCAGCGATAGTCGAACCGCACCGGAATCCCGAAGATGCGCGCCACCGTGATCGTGCGTTTGTAAATATCCGTGAGTTTCATTCAGCCAATTAAATTAGATTTCATTGGTGGCGACGTCCATCAGCGGATGTGGTTCGGTGCGCGAGACACGGCGCAGCAACAACGGTTCCTCATAAAGTTGCTGTAGACCACGAACGATCGCGAAGCGTGGTTCGTCCGCGACGCGTACGCTGAGCGAGAGTTGCTTCTGCAAATACTCCGGCAGTCCATCCATCAACGCTCCGCCGCCCGTCAGGATCACACCACGTGTATAAACGTCGCCCGCCACTTCCGGCGCCAACTCGGTCAACATCGCCCGCACTTCCTCGCCGATGCGCTTCATGATCGGCATCGAGATCGAATGGACTTCGCCGGCCGTGATATCGACCGCACCCGGGCTACCCGTCTGCACGTCACGTCCACGCACGTTCATCGACTTATTCGGATCCTCCGGCTCGATCGCGGAACTGAGCTCGAGCTTGATTCGCTCCGCGGTTTGCACGCCGATCGTTAGACCATGATGACGCCGCATTCGATCCATGATCGCGAGGTCGATATCCGAACTACCCAGCCGTTCAGCGCGCGAAGCGATAATCGATCCCGCGATGATCGCAGCCACGTTTGTCGTGCCCCCGCCGATGTCAACCACCGCCGCCGCGTGTTCGTCATTGACCGGAACTCCCGCTCCGATCGCCGCCGCCAGCCCCTCTTCGATCATGTAAACCTTGCTGATCCGCGCCTCTTCAGCAGCAGCCAGCAGCGCCCGCTGCTCGACCTGCGTCACTTCCGACAGCACACTCATCACGGCGCGGCGACTGAAGTGCGACAATCCGCTTCTCGCTTCGCGAACGAACTGGTCCAGCATCGTCCGCGTGCGTTCAAAGTCTGCGACGACGCCATCGACCAAGGGCGCGATCACCGTAACGTCGCGCGCTTCGCGTCCCTGCATCTTGTGGGCTTCGTTTCCGACCGCGATGACTTCGCCCGTGACCTTATTGATCGCAACCACCGACGGCTCGTCGACGACGACACCACGGCCGCGCACGGCGATGATCGTGCTCGCCGACCCCATGTCGATTGCCATTGAGTCCGAGACAAGGTTGCGCAGGCCACTGAGGCTGAGGAGAGTTCTGGTCCTGCCTATAAACGACATAAAAACCTATTCATGAACCCGTGTTCGTTGAAGACCCTGGATTAGAACGACCCGCTTGCTTTCTGCCAATCAACTTCCCAAAGCCGCACCGGTTGCTCGCGGTTCTTGACCGTGATCGGATCGCGCGGCTTCAACTGGTAACGACTGTGAGCGGCCTGCGCAGTGGCATCACTGATCAGAATCTCTCCACCGCGCGCATTCGATTCCAACCGTGACGAAGTATTAACCGTGTCGCCGATAGCAGTGTACTCCGAACGCCGGTCCGATCCGATGTAACCAACAATTACTTCACCGGTGTGAAGGCCCATACCGACGCCAATCTCCGGAAAACCTTCGTCACGAAGCTCGCGATTGATACCCAGCAACCGGCGCTGCATGGCGACGGCCGCGTTCAGCGCATTGGATGCATCGTCAGGCGTTGCGGTGGGCGCGCCAAACAGGGCCATTAGACCATCGCCGAGATATTTATCGAGCGTGCCGCCGTGCGCGAAGATGATGTCTGTCATCGCGGAGAAATAGCGGTTCAGCAGACCGACGATCTTTTCCGGAGGCGCGTGTTCGGAGATACGCGTGAAACCGCGAATGTCGGCAAACAGGATCGTGATCGTCTGACTAACGCCGCCGAGTTTGAACGACTCGGGATTCTCCAGCATCTGTTTGACGACGTATTCCGGAAGAAACCGGCTGTAGTTCGCGCGCGCCACTTCCTCACGCGCCAATCGCTCATGCGCGCGCGCGTTCTCGACGGCCACCGCCGCCTGTGCGGCAACGGCGCTGATGAGTTCGAGATCGTCAGGCTTGAAGGCAGCAAAGGGATCGAGTCGATCGGCATACAACGCGCCATGGACGCGCGACTCCGTCACGAGCGGCGCGCAGATCGTCGAACGCACACCCTGCGAGACGATCGAATCGACACCGGCGAACTGCTCGTCGGCCGCCGCGTCCTGCGAAAGCAACGCCACGCGATCTTTCATCACCTTGCGCGTGATCGTGCGGCCGATAGAGAGCCTGCGCGCGTGCGCTTCGAGTTTGTTGTCGCGCGCACGCATCGCGATCGGCGTAAGGTTCGCGTCTTCCAATTCGCCGTTACCTGATTCGGCAAGCAGCGCCACGACGCGATCGGCGGGCGTCGATCTGAAAATGACGTCGGTGGCCTTTTCGAAAATGGCGTTGAGATCGAACACGGAACCGAGCGTTTTGCTCATCTCGTAAAGCGCCGTCAGAATGTTTGCTTTCCGTTGCAGCGCTTCAAGCACTTTGTCTCGCTGCGGCGCGGTCGCCGCGACCTCTTCTTTCGAACGCAGCACGGTCGACATCACGTCGCTCGCGGAGATCAACAACTGCGTGTGACCGAGGGGCTTGTCGTCGTAACGAACGTCGGTCGTGCGTTCTTCAACCGGTTGCTCGAAACGCAGTGTGCTGGCGCCAATCGTGATGCGATCGCCGTTCTTCAACTGCTGATCGAAACGCGGTTCGCCGTTGATGAAGACTTTGTTGGCACTGCGGCGCAGTTGGTTATTGATCATTGCGCCGTCAATGATCGTGAAGAGACCGTTGTCTGACTGCGTGATGTGCGCGTGATAACGCGAGGCGCGTGGATCATCCAGGACCACCGAATTGTCCGGCGCGCGGCCAATCGTGCAAGTGGTTTTGGGCAGGAAATTGAATTGCCACTGACGGCCGCTTGCGTCGGTGATTTTCAGATGAGCCATGGGGCGCGATCCTAACATGATCGACGCAACTCAAGTAACACCAATAACGCTTCCACGATGAAGCGTCTTCAGCTATGATGCGCCCGCCCTCAACACGCCCAAGGAGCAAAGCTGGATGAGTTCCTCCACTCGGTTTTCCGCGGTCCTGCTATTCATGGCGTTGTGCGTGCCGGCTTCGCTGTACGCCCAGGCTCCGGCCAAACCAGCCGCCAAAACTCCGCGCGGCAGTGTCTCCGGACGCGTAACTATCAAAGACAAACCAGCACCCGGCGTCACGGTCGGTCTACGCGTGACCAGCGGCCTGGTTCCGTTCGAAAAGTTTTATCGTGCTGTCACCGACCAGGAAGGCATTTATCACATCACGAACGTCCCCGCGGGCACTTACGAGATCGCTCCGTCGGCGCCCGCCTACGTCGTCGGTGAAGGAAATTCAGCGCGCGGCGGCAAGAGCGTCGTCGTCGGCGAAGATGAAACTGTT
>DASTOZ010000317.1:0-2168 GCA_035762365.1 Pyrinomonadaceae bacterium
GCGATCGCGCGCGCGTATCTCGAGCTGGACGTCGCCATCGTCGATCCGTGGATGCTGGTGGTGACGCCGATTCCGTTGATCTGTGCCGCGTTCTTTGCCTGCTACTTGCCGGCCCGCAGGGCCGCGGCGGTCGATCCCAACCTAGCGCTCCGCGGCGAATAGCCACGCCGGTAGTTTTCTGCCGTTCGTTTCCTATGAAAACTTACAGCAGACACGACTTTACCCGAGAGGAACGCGCGGCGAGAGCCAAGGTTGCGATCAGCGCGGCGTTTGAGAGCAAAGAGCAAGCCTTTCTCGACTTCGTGCTCTCTCACTACGTCCGTGTTGGCGTGCAGGAACTCGACCAAGAGAAACTGACCCCATTGTTGCGGTTGAAATACAACAACTCAATTGCCGACGCGGTGGCTCACCTGGGCAAGCCTGAGGACATTGGACGAGTCTTCATCGGCTTCCAGAAATATCTGTATCAGCAAGAAGCGCGTTCGGCCGGAACACCGTTGAACCGATAGTTCGATTAGTCGTCGCCGTCTGGGCCGAACGCTCGTTGCCCATGGCAGATCTCAAAGGAGGGCCGAAAACGACCTAGCCCCGCTTTTTGTCGCGCGCGGATAGGCGCTGGAGGGCGACGGTGGGCGAGATCACCGTGTCGGTCGTCGGGTCCAAAAATCCAAACTGGTTCGACACGCATCAGATCCCCAAGAACGCCGCATACGCGATTCCCGACGAGGCTGCCACCCGGCTAATGACGGCTTCTCTGGACGTAACCGACCCAACTGCCGCGACGAGAGTCGTCTCTGACGCTGTCGATCACTTTGGTCGAATCGATGTCCTCGTCAACAACGCGGGCTACGGTCTCATCACTGCGTTTGAGGAAATGTCGCCTGAACAAATCCACCACCAATTCGCAACCAACGTATACGGCGTGATGAACGTCACTCGCGCCGTGTTGCCAGTCATGCGACGCCAGCGCAGCGGGCACTTGTTCACGATCGCTTCGATGGGTGGCTACCTCGGTGGATCGCGCGGGACAGCGTACGCCGCTTCCAAGTTTGCGGTGGCCGGCTTCACAGAGTCGCTCGCCCTCGAACTCGAGGAGTTCGGCATCACCGCGACAATTGTCGGACCCGGATACTTCCGCACCGATTTTCTAGACAAGTCCTCGGCGATTCTCGAACCGGCGACGCTCATCGAGGACTATCGCGCGTCAAATGCTGCGTTTCGCGCCGCCACGGAGACCGCCAACCATGCCCAACAAGGCGATCCGAACGCTCTCGGCCGCCTGCTTGTTGAAATCGCAGCGGAGAGAAAACCGCCACTTCACCTGCCGGTCGGCGCCGACGCCGTCCAGCTTGTCGAGCAGCATCACAACTCCGTGCTGAACGATATCAAGGCCTGGCGCGCCAAGAGCAGCAACACGGCTTTCAACGCCGGTTAGTGTTCGTGCGTAGGCTTTACCACGTGCAGGACCGGTGGAGAACACCGGGTCCTGCCACGACGGTCTGAAGCAACTGAAACTGAAAACTGTGTAGAAACTGTGTAAGGTGAGGGCAAGACTGGCGAGAAATACCGACGTTTACGGAGTCACATCGGGGCGCATTTCGCGGAGCTAAATCGTTGCTCCGTCTACGACAAGAGGTGTTTCAATATCGCTTGGCGAGAGTCACCACAATCGTTTTCCAAGCGTGCTCCTTCAACCACTCGGACATCTCTCCGTTTAGAATCAACGACTTGCGAGCGGTCTCGGCAAGATTATCGCACACGCCGACACCCTCGCAGCATCTTCGTCGATAGTCTTTCCGTTCAGCGGTTTGCGGAGTACCGCGAGCCCCGCGTCAGCGGGGATTGTGTCAGACCTTGTAATGTCCAGCGATCACTTAGGGCGATTTGGTTTAGCTGTGGTGCCGACATCCGAAGAAGCCCCTTGATGAAGAGATCTTCAGGCGTTGGCGTCGCAAATGATTGCCGCCCAGATGTCTATTCCTCACGGAGTGCTTCGACGGGCGCGACCCTCGACGCGCGCAGCGCCGGAAGCCACGACGCCGCGAGCGCCGTCGCAAGAGATATGGCGGCGGCGATCACCAGCGTTCGGAGATCACCGGGGACGACGCCGTAGAGTTGTGCCCGCACGAGCCGCGCGGCGGCCCACGCGCACGGAGCGCCGATGAGCA
>DASTOZ010000318.1:0-4173 GCA_035762365.1 Pyrinomonadaceae bacterium
CCAACGCAGAGACGCCGAGTATACGCAGAGGCCGCGGAGAAAAACCTCAATCTGAGTGACTACTCAAGCGATCTATTCGTAGACATCCAACAAAAACACGGATATACTGCGTCGCCTCCCGTCCCAGACCAACCTCCCAAAACTATTCGCAAGAATTTCGACTGACAGTTCGGCCCGCTCGATTTGAGACGCGGGTCTTGTACCCCGACCCACCTAAACAGTCTGGAGGAGGAGAAGAAGAGTATGAGAAAGATTTACGCGTTAATTGTTTTGGCAGGCCTTTGCGCGGCGATTTTCCTTTCCGCACCTGTGCCCACAACACAGGCGAAAAAAGACAAGCTTCGCAAGAGTGCAAACAAAATCGAGAACAGCTATATCGTCGTGCTTGACGATACAGTCGTAGGCGAACGGGGCCTGTTCTCGATCGCTCCTTACATCGCGTCGGAGCTGGCGACAAACCACAGCGGCAAACTCAAAGAAGTCTATCAGCACGCCATCAACGGCTTTGCCGTCGAGATGACGCCAGAGCAGGCTGAAGCTCTGAGTCAGGATTTCAGGGTCGCGTATGTTGAAGAAGACAGCGTCGTCACCGCGGACGTCACACAAAGCAATCCACCGTGGGGACTCGATCGCATCGACCAACGCAACCGCCCGTTGAGTGCGACCTACACCTACAACTGGACGGGAGCGGGCGTTCGCGCTTATGTGATCGACACAGGCATTCTGACCAGTCACACTCAATTCGGCGGACGCGCTTCGAACGTGTTCGACGCCTTTGGCGGAAACGGCTCGGACTGCAACGGTCACGGTACTCACGTTGCCGGCACCATCGGCGGTTCGACGTATGGCGTGGCGAAGAGCTCGTTGCCGCGTGGCGTGCGCGTGCTCAACTGTTCAGGTTCCGGTTCAACTTCGGGCGTGATCGCCGGTGTTGACTGGGTACGCTCGAACTTCATCGCGCCGGCTGTGGCCAACATGAGTCTCGGCGGCGGAGTTTCAAGCACGCTCGACACCGCGGTTAACAACCTTTCAAATGCGGGCGTTCCGATTGCTGTCGCCGCCGGCAACAGCAACGCCGACGCGTGTGGCTCATCACCGGCCCGCGCTGCGAATGCGATCACTACCGGTTCGACTACGACAAGCGATGCACGCTCATCATTCTCGAACTTCGGCACATGTGTCGACTTGTTCGCGCCGGGTTCCGGAATCCTGTCGGCGTGGTGGACATCCACAACGGCCACTGCGACTTTGAGTGGAACATCGATGGCGTCACCGCACGTCGCGGGTGTGGCTGCGTTGTACAAGCAAGCGAATCCATCAGCATCCGCTTCGACGGTTCGCAATGCCATCGTCAACAATTCGACGACGGGCGTACTCAGCGGCGTGGGCACCGGCTCGCCGAACCGGCTGCTGTACTCGTTGTTCTTCTAACCACGGACCACGGATGACACGGATAAATCTCTCCAATCCGTGTCATCCGTGTTAAACTCACCGCCTCGTCTTCAGCACGCATCCTGCCAATTTGTGAGGTGACATCATGAAAGCCCAACGACCGATCTCGCTCATCTGCGCCCTATGTTTGTTGTTTGTATCAATCGGGATTCAGGCTCAGCAGAAGGCGCCTGCTGCCCCAAAACGTCCGCTGACGCACAGCGATTACGACTCGTGGCGATCGATCCAGGCGCCGCAGATTTCGCGTGACGGTAAGTTTGTGGCGTACGCGTACATGCCGCAGGACGGCGACGGCGAGATCATCGTGCGCAACATCGCGACAGGCGTGGATTGGCGTGCGCCGCGCGGGTATCGCCCGCCCGTTCCGCCGCCGGACGATCCTGGCGCGAACGTCGGCGAGTTTATTGAAGCCCAGGCGCGACTGTTGCGGCCTTTGTTCACAGCGGACACTCGCTTCGTCGTCTTCGGCACCGAGCCGACGAAAGCCGAATTGAACAAAGCGAAGAAAGAGAAAAAGAAACCCGAAGACATGCCGAAGAACGGTCTCGGGATCATGGATCTTTCAACCGGCGATGTAGCACGGATCGAGAGAGTCAAGACGTTTCGCGTTCCTGAAGACAATGGCGGTTTTATTGCTTATTTGATGGAAGCTACGCCGCCTGCGCCACCAGCACAACCCGAGAAACCCGCGACTCCGACTCCAACTGCATCGCCCGAAGCGGCGCCGCAACCACCAGCTCCTCGTCGCAACGCAAAAAAGAAAGAGTACGGAACTGAGTTGGTCCTGCGGAACACGGGCACGGGCACGGAGCGAAAGTTCGCCGACGTGCTCGACTTCACGATCAGCAAAGACGCGAAGACCCTCGTGTTCACGACTTCCGCGCGCAAAGAAGAGACAAACGGCGTATTCGCCGTGACGACGAACGAAGGCGACAGCACACCAGCAACTCTGCTCACTGGAAAAGGTAAATATCAACGTCTCACCTGGGACGAGGACAACACGCAACTCGCCTTCATCAGCGACAAAGACGACGCCGAAGCGAAGCAGCCGAAGTTCCGTGTCTATCAATGGAACCGCAAAGATCCGCAGGCCGCTGAGATCGTCTCAGTCGCCGCTAACGGCTTTCGCAAAGATCTCGTCGTGAGCGAACGCGCGAACCTGAGTTTTTCACTCGACGGCAGTCATCTGTTCCTGGGCACCGCGCCGCCGCCGGAACCGGAACGCAATCCTGACGAAGAGATTCCCGCCGACGAAAAGGTGCTCGTGGACTTGTGGCACTGGAAAGACGATTACGTCCAGCCGATCCAGCGCGTGCGCGCCGAACAGGAGCGCAATCGCTCGTATCGCGCCGTTTACGATCTGAAGGAGAAGAAGTTTGTTCAGCTCGCGGACGAGTCGATGGATAGCATCTCGCCGTCAAACGACGGCAGCTACGCGATCGGATCGGACCACCGGAAGTATCGCGCGATGAACGACTACGATCCGGGTTTCAGTGACTTCTACGTCGTTAACACGTCCGACGGATCGCGCAAGCCCGTGCTGACCAAACAACGCGGCAATCTCTCACTTTCGCCAAACGCAAAATACGCGCTTTACTTCGACGGCAAAGACTGGTTTTCATTTGCAGTATCGAGCGGCGCGGTCACAAACCTGACCAAAGGAATCAGCGGCGCAAACTTCTACAACGAGCTGAACGATCTTCCGGTGATGCCTAACTCGTACGGCATCGCGGGCTGGACCAAAGACGACGCGGACGTGCTGATCTACGATCGTTACGACGTCTGGCAAATCGCGCCCGACGGAAGTCGCACCAAAAACCTGACCGACGGCGTCGGCCGTAAAGAAAAGACCACGCTTCGTTACGTCCGGCTCGATCCGCGCGAACGCTGGATCGATCCCGACAAGCCAATGCTCCTGCAGGCGGAAAACGAAGAGACACACGACTCCGGTTTCTACCGCGACAAAGTCAACAGCGACGCGGCGCCGCAAAAGCTTTTGATGGCGTCGAAGGACTTCAACAATCCGATCAAAGCGAAAGACGCTGACGTGATGATCATGTCCGCGACGCGTTTCGATCAGTTTCCCGACATTTGGGTGACGAACAGCAGCTTCCGCGAGTTGAAGCGCGTCAGCAACGGCGACGCACAACGCGCGGCGTTCAACTGGGGCGCCGCCGAACTGGTGAACTTCAAGAACGTCGATGGCGTCCCGCTGAAAGGGGTGCTGCTCAAACCGGAGAACTTCGATCCGAAGAAGAAGTATCCGATGATCGTTTACATCTACGAGCGGCTCTCGCAGGGATTGCACCAGTTCCGCCAACCTGGACCAGGCACGTCGATCAATCCGACGTACTACGTGAGCAACGGTTATCTCGTCTACATGCCTGACATCGTCTACACGATTGGATATCCGGGACCGAGCGCGTTGAATTGCGTGTTGCCGGCAGTTCAGGCCGTCGTCGACAAGGGGTTCGTGAATGAAGACGCGATCGGTATTCAGGGGCATAGTTGGGGTGGATATCAGATCGCGTACATGGTGACGCAGACGCATCGCTTCAAAGCCGCGGCGCCGGGCGCGCTCGTTGCGAACATGACAAGCGCTTACAGCGGCATTCGTTGGGGCACGGGACTGCCGCGTCAGTTTCAGTACGAACGCTCGCAGTCGCGTATTGGCGGCAGTCTTTGGGAATATCCGTTGCGCTATCTCGACAACTCACCAAT
>DASTOZ010000319.1:0-2966 GCA_035762365.1 Pyrinomonadaceae bacterium
ATCGTCGACGGCCAGATCATGGAGCTCAACAACGTCTCCAACGTGATCTCTCACATCTTCAGCGAACACCAGATTCGCACCAACCGCGTCGCCGCCGGCGTCAGCGGGCATTCGGTGATCGTCAAGAACATCGTGCTGCCCCAGATGAGCACCGAGGAATTACAGGAGTCGTTCAGTTGGCACGCCGAAGAGCACATCCCGTTTGACATCGCGGACGTCAATCTCGATTACGAGCTGACCGGCAAATCGTCAGAGACGCTGCACGTGCTGATGGCTGCGTGCAAGAGCGACAAGATCGCCAACGTGAAGCAGGCGATTCAACTTGCGGGCAAGCAGCCGGTAGTGATCGACGTGGACGCGTTCGCGCTCCAGAACTGTTACGAGATCAACTACCAGCCGAAAGCAGGCGAGGTCGTTGCGCTGCTGAACATCGGCGCCGCGACGATGAACATCAACATCCTGAACGGCTCGCGTTCAGTGTTCGCGAGAGATGCTTCAGTCGGCGGCAGCCAGTACACGAGTCTTTTGCAGAAGGAACTCGGATTGAGTTTCGAGCAGGCAGAAGGCGTGAAACGAGGAATGCCGTTGCCGGACGGTATCGAACCCAGACCGATTCAACCAATCATTGAAACGGTTTCCGAAACGCTGGCACTCGAGAGGAAGAAAACCGTCGACTTCTACCGCGCGACAGCACAGGACGGCGAAGGCACCATTCAGAAGATCCTGCTCGCCGGTGGTGGATCCAAGCTGCCGGGCCTGGCTGAGTTCCTGGCGAGGCGCTTCGAGATCCCCGTAGAGGTTTTCGATCCTTTCCGTCAGATCGAAGTCGACGAGCGAAAGTTTGATCCGGACTACATGCGAGAGATCGTGCCAGAGATGGCAGTGGCTGTTGGCCTGGCGCTGAGAGGAGTGGAAGCATGATTAAGATAAATCTGCTCGAGTCAGTTACGGATCGGCCACAGGGCGTCGCGGCTGTTGAAGACAAAGTCGCGAACCCCCGCGCCCAGACGCTGCTGCTCGCGTTGACGGTGTTTGCTCTACTCGCGATGGCCATCGGTTACGAGTACGTGAGCACGAACCGGGCATACTCGGAGGCCCAAACCGAGCTGGATAAGCAGAAACGCATCCAGCAACAGATGCTTGCGATTCAGAAGGAACAGCAGGAACTCCAACGGAAGACGGATGAAGTGCAGAAGCGCATCGACGCGATCAAGAAACTGCGTGAGTCACAGCAGGGACCGAGCGCGGTATTGCAGGAGATCAAAGCGCGGTTTGATGCAGTGCCCGGCCTTTACCTGACGGCGATCGAAAACAAAGACGGCGAGATCACGATCAAAGGCGAGTCGCCGAACGAATACTCCGTGACGAAGTTTGGCCAGAGTCTGGAATTCTCCGGCGGACTGTTCAGCAACCTGAACATCGAGACGACACGAGAAGCCGCAAAGGAAGGTGGCCAGGCGACGGGAACTACGGCCGCCGCCGATGCCAACGCCGTAGCCAAACCTGAAGTTGTCGTCTTCACCGTCAGAGCAAGTTTTGCGTCGTCAAAGGTGCAGCAATTACAACCGGCGCCGCCTGCGAACCAGGTAGCGATGAAGAAGTAGCCCCGCCCGATCGAGAAACCTCCGAAACGAAGGACAAAGAGATGAAATTCGGCAAGCTCCCAACTCTCCCCTGGTACGTGCGATTGTTCGCGTTCTTAGTGGTCGCCGGTGCGGCATATTTCGGGTTCTATTACTTCGTCACGAGCGGCACTCGCGTCGAGACCAAGAGTATGAACGACGAGATCGCAAAGCTGCGACCGATGAACGCGCAGGCGCAGATCGTTCAGCAAAACCTGAACAACTTCAAAGCGCTCTACAAAGCGCGTGAAGAAGAGTTTGCCGAGCTGAAAGCGTTACTGCCGGAACAGCGCGAGCTCACGATGGTCCTACAGGGCATCCAGGATCGTGCTCGCGGCAACGGCCTGGTCCTTACGCGGTTCAATCCGAAGGAAGATCTGCAACAGGACAACTACAGCGGCAAGAAGATCGAAGTCAGCGTCGTCAGCGGTTTCGCTGGACTGCGCGCGTTCTTCGAACAGCTCGCGCACTATCAGCGCATCGTTTCGATCACAAACTTCGAGCTCAAGCAGTTGGACAAGCAGTCGGCTAACAAAACTGTCGATGCCCGTTTTGAACTGACGGCCTTTTACGTCAGCTCAGAGCGTTTGCAGGGTCAGCAACCCGCCAATCCGAAGGGTGCAGGCGGTGGATCAGTTCCGGCGCCGGCTCCGGCCGCTCCTCAACCCGCCAAGTAACCGCGCGCCCAGTAAGTAAGCGACGCAGAAGAAGTGAAAACAAAATGACTAAGCACGAAACCAAAACATCGATGACGCGGCTTGCCGGCATACTTTTGACCGCGGGCCTAATCCTGATGAGCGGACTAGTCTTGACCGCGAAGGCCCAGCAGACTGAGCCCGCGCCGCAGAAACCAGCCAAGCGCGCAGTTTCCAGCGGCCGCGATCCGTTCAAGAGATACGAGCCGCCGCGTGCGACCGTTAAAACCGCGCGTTCAGAATCGCCGATTCCGACCATCCAGGAACGAATCACGAATTACAAGGCGCAGAAACTCGCCGCGATGAACGCGAGAATGCCCGCCCCGAAGCCCACCACCGCTCTGTTGCTGAGTGAGATCCAGGTTATCGGAATCTCCCGTTCGCCGAGAGGATACGCGGCGATCGTCGAAGCAACTCCAATCAAACTTACCTACGTGATCTATCCGGGCGAACCGTTCTTCGATGGCCAGTTGGTGGCGATTGAAGACAACCGCCTGGTGTTCCGTCGGGAAACAGTCTTTTCGGACGGCCATCGTGAACGCGCCGTCGAGTACAAGTCACTACGACAACCATCGCCGGTGAACGCGATGGGCGCCACGCCGAACGCAGCAGTCGCCAACGCGCAACCTTAACGAATTGTTGGTTTGGT
>DASTOZ010000320.1:0-2276 GCA_035762365.1 Pyrinomonadaceae bacterium
CTCGACGATCGCAAAATCGAACTGATGACCAACTTCCCCATCGCCTCGCTCACGCGAAACGCAGCCATGACCCAAAAGGGAGAGGCAACTGATTTCGACCTCCTGATGCTGGTGCCGCCGTTTCGCGGATCATCGGCAGCCTCGTATATGGGCGTCACGGACGATGAAGGATACATTGAGGTGAAACTGAACATGCGCGTCGTTGGCCTCGACCGGATTTATGCCGCCGGCGACTGTGTGGCGTTTGTTGGTCCAAAGATGGGCCACATGGCTGTTCGTCAGGCTGAAATTGCAGCGGCAAACCTTGCCGCCGAGATCGAAGGACGCGAACCGACGGCCCTTTACGCTCACGAGATGCGGTTCGTCATCGACGAAATCGGCGGCGGCAACGGTCTCTACGTGCACAAGGACATTTGGGGAAATGAGCCAGCCACCGTGAAACAAGGGCGTTTTTGGAGTTGGGCCAAGCAGATACAGAAGAAGTATTGGGAAGTAAAGCATTCATAAATCGAAGGCAAGAGGGGGCAATCATCATGAACGAGACTCGCACAATTCACCTGGTTGATGTTCCGATTGGCGGCCAAGCCGGTTTCACCTGGAACAACTTGCACGCAGAGCGTGAAGAGATTTGCAAGGCGTTGCTGAAGGACCATTCGCTGGTCGGCGACGAGCGTCGGAATTGGCTGCAAGCACGTTTGCGGAAAATCGACGACGCTCTCGATCGGTTAATGGCCGGCTCTTATGGCAACTGCTCCAAATGCGGGCAAGCGATTGACGAAAAGAGACTCGACCTGGATCCGGCGCTCGCGCTGTGCCTTAACTGTTGGAGTGGTGGGTCAAAGAGTTCAGATCGCGAGATGATCTGGTCCGGCGACGTGCTCCTCAGTACGTTGGAACCGTTCGACACGATCCTCCTGCGCACGCACAACAGCGACTATCGCATCCTGCTGCTCGATCCGGCTACGGGACGAGCTTTGGTTGAAGGCGGCGACTTCATCGTCGAGCCCACTGAAGCACTAGTACGAGGCTCGTCGGTGGCCGGCGATGCATTCAAAGGCGGAATGATCAGCGTCGGAAGCCGGCTCGAAATGTGGGTCGACGAACGAGCGTTTCTCACGTCGCCAGTGAAAACAATTTGGGTAAAACACAACGGAGATGCTGAATCGGTGCAGGACATCTCCGCGGCTTTGCATTGACATTTAATCCAGGGGGCACCGAAGGAAGAAGCTAGAAATGAAAGCGAACGTTTTTCACGGTAAGAATCAGATCCGTGTCGAAGAAGTAGAAAAACCGCGCGCCGGCATCGGCGAAGCAGTGATTCGCGTGACGCTCACGACGATTTGCGGCACCGACCTGCACATCGTTAGAGGCGAATATCCGGTCACGCCGGGTTTGGTGATTGGTCACGAACCGGTCGGCGTCATCGAAGAACTCGGCGAAGGCGTTACCGGATACAACATCGGCGATCGCGTACTCGTCGGCGCGATCACTCCGTGCGGCCAGTGCCGCGCGTGTCTGTCCGACCACTCGGCACAATGCGGTCACGGCGAAGGCTACGAAGCACTCGGCGGCTGGCGCTTCGGAAACACGATCAACGGTGCACAGGCTGAATACGTGAAAGTGCCGTACGCGCAAGCTAACCTCGCGAAGATTCCCGACGAGTTGAGCGACGAACAGGTGATACTGCTCGCCGACATCGCTTCCACTGGTTTTGCTGGAGCTGAATCCGCGGGCATAAAGATAGGCGATTCGGTGGTCGTCTTTGCACAAGGTCCGATCGGTTTGTGCGCAACTGCCGGGGCGAAACTCATGGGCGCGTCGCTAATCATCGGCGTCGACGGCGACGAGCATCGCCTCGCCATGTCGAGGCGCATGGGCGCCGACGTCACCATCGATTATCGCGACATGGATGTCGCGGCTGAAGTGAGGCGACTAACGGGCGGCGGCGCTGACGTCGCGATCGAAGCACTCGGCACTCAACAAACATTTGAAAGCGCGTTGCGCAGCCTGCGACCGGCGGGGACATTGTCGAGTCTCGGCGTTTACTCCGGCAAGCTCGAGATTCCGTACAACGCATTCGCGGCGGGCATCGGCGATTACCGCATCGTGACGACGCTGTGTCCGGGCGGCAAGGAACGCATGCGCAGGTTGATGGAAGTTGTTCGTCACGGCCGCGTCGATCTCACACCGTTGCTCACGCACACTTTCCCATTGGACAAAATCGGGGAAGCTTACGATTTGTTTGGCGAGCGACTGGATGGAGTGATGAAAGTGGC
>DASTOZ010000321.1:0-3408 GCA_035762365.1 Pyrinomonadaceae bacterium
GAACTCTCAAGCCCGTTTCTTCCGCGGCGCTGTCGGGTTCATACCGACTTGAGAAATCTCAAATTTTATGCGGGCTGTGTGTGAGGAGTCGATCGACGATCCTTGCAAGCAGATCGCGCCTTAGACGGTGCATGTCGAACACCATTTCGTTTAATCCTTCGCGCCGGTTCGTCCTAAACGCGCGCGCGGATGATGTCGATCGTAAGCCGAGCGCAAGTGGACGTCGGTCATGTGGGTGTAGATCTGGGTTGTGGAAATGTCGCTGTGTCCGAGCATCGCTTGAACGGAGCGTGAGTCGGCGCCGTGTTGCAGCAGGTGAGTCGCGAAACTGTGTCGCAGTGTGTGGGGCGAGACGTTCCTGATTCCCGCTTGTTCTGCGTAATGCTTGATCATCGACCAGGCGAGCTGACGCGTAAACGGTTTGCCCCGGTGCAAAAACACATTCGGGAATGAAGACTTGCCGTATCCAGTCCTGACGGCTGTGTACTGTTGCAACCAGTGAATCGCGCTTTTTCCCAACGGCACGCGACGCTCTTTGCTTCCCTTGCCGTGACAAACTATTAGCCCCGCCAACAAATCGACGTCAGACTGTTTCAGCGCGACGAGCTCCGAAACACGCAACCCGCTCGCGTACATCACTTCGAGCACGGCACGATCGCGTATGCCTTGCTCCGTCGAGATGTCGGGCGTGGCGAGTAAACGATTGATTTCGTCTTCGGTGAGAAACTTCGGCAGGTAACTGAAACGCTGTGGTGTGTCGAGATCCTCAGCCGGCTGCGACTTGATGTGTCCATCCAGCATTAGAAACTTGAAGAAACCGCGAGTCGCGCTGACGGCACGCGCGATCGACGTGGGAGCAAGACCATCACGCGACAAACTCGCAATCCACTTGCGCAAGTCAGCGCGTGTAAGCTCTGCGATCTGCTTCCCATTGCCACTCGCCCACTCTTGCAAACGCGTGAGGTCGCGCTCGTAACTCTCGAGCGTGTGACGCGCCAACCCCTTTTCAACCTGAATGTAAGTCAGGAATTCCTTCTTGAGATGGCGCTCCACGAGCGACAGCTTACATCAAATTGCGTTTCAAAGATTTCTTATTTGCTAGTGACCTCCCGCGAGCGGGAGACTCATGTAAAAAGAAGATTGTTTTAATTTTTATTTACTAGTGACCTCGCGCAAGCGGGAAACACATCTTTAGAAGGATCACTCGTAACGCAGGCACTCGATCGGATCGAGTCGTGAGGCTTTGCGTGCGGGCCAGACGCCGAAGATCAGACCAACACCGATCGAGACAGTGAGTCCCGTAACCACCGCCCATAGCGGCACAGTCGCAGGAATACTCGGAATCAGGATCATCAGCAACTTACTGATGCCCGCCGCGAGCAGCACTCCAAGCACGCCGCCGAGAAACGTCAACATCATCGCCTCAAACAGAAACTGCCGCACGATGTCTCTGCGACGCGCACCAATCGCTTTGCGCACCCCAATCTCCTTCGTGCGCTCAGTCACACTGACGAGCATGATGTTCATCACGCCGATGCCGCCGACGAGCAGGCCCAAACACGAGATCGCGATCGCCACCAACCCGATCATCGCCGTTATGCTGTCAAACTGTTCGATAAACTTGTCCGCCGTCTTGATGTCGAAGTTATTCGGATCGCCGAACTTCACGTTACGCCGCCGCCGCAAAATCTCTTCCGCCTGCGTCAACGCTTCCATGACCTGACCCGTGCGACCGCGAATAACCATCATCAGGTAACCCTTACCGGGCGCGATCTTCTGGGCAGTGCGAAACGGAATGTAAACGGCATTGTCTTCTTCGTTCTCGCCGAAGAACCCGGCCTTTCGTTTTTCCAGCACGCCGATGATTTCGAAGTTGTAACCACCCATCCGCACTTGCGTGCCGGCGATGTTGTTTTCCATGCCCGGAAAGAGTGCCTCAGCGGCGTTCACGCCGATCACCATCACGTTGGCCCGTTGCTGATCGTCGAGCTCGGTGATGTAGCGTCCGTCTCTGATTGTGACGTTCGTGAGGTCCGCATAGTTCGGCGATACGCCTTGCGTGTTTCCCCAGCGATAGTTGCGGCCCTGGTAAGTGATGTTGTCGTCGAAAGGCCCGCCGCCGTAACCGACGTTCGGCGCGAGCCAGGCGACATCTTCAACCGCCGGAGCCTGGGCTTTGACTGCTTCAGCATCGGCGACGGTGAGCGGTTTTCTGGTTCGTTCGGAACGATCTTCGCCCGTGCGTGGTCCGGTGGAGAGATGGAACGCGTAGATGTTGTTCGTTCCATACTCTTCGATCATCGCGACGATGTTTTGCCGCATGCCAGTGAGGATTGATGCGATGCAGATCGCGGTCATCACGCCGATGACGATGCCGAGCACCGTCAGAAAACTGCGAAACTTGTGGCCCCGCACGCTGTCGACGGCCATCCGGAGCGTCTCTCGTAGAATTCCTTTTGGGAGTCGAAGCTTCATGCGTTTTCAGGTTGCGTGCGTCAACGCCAGGATCGGATCTAATCGCGCCGCCTTAAATGCCGGGTAGATGCCTGCGATCATGCCGACTACGGTCGACACGACCAATGCGAGCAAGATGTAAAAGATCGTGATCGTCATCGTGATCGACGCCAGCGTGGTGATTAACGTCGTGACTCCCCAGGCCGTGAGAAGTCCGAGTATTCCGCCCAGCGCGCAAAGAATTGCCGACTCGATCATGAACTGCGACAGGATCTGACGACGCGTCGCGCCCACCGCTTTTCTCAATCCGACTTCGAAAGTCCTTTCGGTCACACTCACCAGCATGATGTTCATCACGACGATGCCGCCGACGATCAAGGTGATCGCGGTGATGGGAATCACCACTGTCGCAATCATCGTGGTGAACTCGTCGATCTGGTTGTTCAGCTCTTCGACGTTGACGAGTCCGAAGTCGTCTTCTTCGTTGCCGTTCAGGCGGTGTTTTATGCGCATCGACACACGGGCGTCCTCGATTGCCGTGTGAAACGTGTCGCGGGAGCGCGTCTTGCCGTGGATCTGAAGACCGTTGCGACCGAAGATCTGCATGTGAGTCGTGACGGGGATGTAGATGTGACGGTCGAAAGAGTCGCCGAAGAACGATCCCCGCTTTTCTTCGACACCGACGACTCGCAGCGGCAGTCCGCGGACCTTCAGCACCTTTCCAATCGGGTCTGTGTACGGGAAAAACTTGTCTTTGACATCTCCGCCGAGCACACACACCAGCGCCGAGCGACCGACGTCATCGTCGGAAATGAACCGGCCTGACTCGATCGTCTTGTCTTCGATGTCGAGCATGCTCGCGGTCGCGCCCATCACGCGCGTGCCGGGGAACTCGATGCCGTCCTGTCTCAGGTCGACTCCGGCGCCGGTTGCCGCGCCGACAAAGTCGCAGGT
>DASTOZ010000322.1:0-2670 GCA_035762365.1 Pyrinomonadaceae bacterium
GACGGCGTCGTCGTAGCGCTTCATGCGCAGGTAAGTCGAGCCGACAAAACTCAGCGCCTCGCGGGCGCTCGACGAATCGGGGTAAGTGTCAGCCACTTTCTGAAACGCTTTCAGTGCGTCGTCATACTTAGCTTCGAGATAGTAGCCGCGCGCCAGTTGAAACAGAGCGTTGGGTATGGTGCTGCTTTCCGGATAGCGATCGATCAGCGTCTGGTAGTGAATACGCGCGCCGGCGAAGTCGCGGTTGAACTGGTAAACGGAAGCGCGCAGCAGGTGTTCGGCTTCGGGTAAGGTTGCCTTGTTGTCGAAAGAATCGAGTTTTCTAACAGCGGCCAGTGCGAAGTCATCCGGACGCGACGCGTCGGGCATTTGCATGACGAGCCGTGTGAAGACCTCGCGCGCTTCCGGGTTCTTACCGGCGCGGGCCAGTGATTCAGCCGTCAACAGCAAAGCCTCGCGTGCGAGCGTCGCGTTTTTCGTAACACGCAGCGACCGCGCGCTGTCGGCGGCTGTTTGAAAATCTCCGCTCTCGAAAAAGCTCTGCGCCAGTCGCATCGCCGCCGTTTCTGCGAAGATGCTCGACGGCGCGGTAGCAAGCAGTTGCCGCAGTCGTTCTCGTTCGAGCGGAAGATCGCCGGTGGCGCGTGCAATCCGCGCGAGATGCCATAGCGCATACTCTTTCAGTATCGAGTTGCTCGCGACGACTGTCTGATAACTCGCGGTCGCCTTCGCGATGTCGCCCGACGCTTCGGCTTCGCGCCCGCGCCGGTAGTCGGCGTTCGTTTGCGCCACGACAGGCAACACTGACAAGACTGATAGTAGAATGAGTCTCAGGAACAACATGGTCGAATTATAATCGGAGCAATCTGTGTATACTATTGGTCAACAAATGGAAACCGGCGCGAGCTTGCTTGAAGGTGGGCCACTGGCCGCCGAGATCAAGCAGGAAGTAAAGACCGAAATCGAAGAGATGGTTCGGACGGATGGCGTGCGGCCCGGCCTGGCGGCGGTGCGTGTCGGCGACGATCCGGCGTCGGCCGTGTACGTCGCCAACAAGATCAAGGCCTGCGAAGAGGTCGGCATCCGCTCCGAGCAGCATGCGCTGCCCGAGTCGACGACGACTGCCGAACTGCTCGATCTAATCGCTTCCTTGAATTCTCGGGACGACGTCGACGGGATTCTGACGCAACTGCCTTTGCCCGCGGAAATCGACGAGCGCGCGATCATCGAAGCGCTCGATCCGGCGAAGGACGTCGACGGGTTTCATCCGGTGAACGTCGGCAATCTGGCGCTGGGCAGACCGACACTCGTGCCCTGCACACCGGCGGGAATCATCGAGTTGCTGGTTCACAACGACGTCGAGATTCGTGGCGCGCGAGCCTGTGTCGTCGGTCGCAGTCAGATCGTCGGTCGGCCTATGGCCCAACTGCTGCTGCAACGCGATGCGACGGTGACGATCTGTCACTCACGCACACGCGACCTCGCTTCCGTGACTCGCGAAGCCGACTTGCTCATCGTCGCGATCGGCAGGACGGGAATGATCCGAGGCGAGCACATTAAGCCGGGCGCGACCGTCGTCGACGTGGGGATGAACAAAGTGACTAATGCGGATCAGATCCGCGAACTGTTCGGCCCGGCAGCAGGCAAACGACTGGATGTGTTGTCGAAACGCGGTTACACGCTTGTCGGCGACGTGCATCCTGCGGAAGCCGCGGCAATTGCAGGACGACTGACGCCCGTTCCTGGTGGTGTCGGGCTGCTGACCGTGGCGATGTTGATGAAGAACACTTTAGTAGCTGCGAGGAAACGACGCGGGTAATGGTCTTGGTCTTAGGTCTTCGGCCTTAGAATTGTATTTTCGATTAATCCAAAGACCCAAGACCAGAGACCCAAGACCAAGACAATGCTTCGAGTTGGCCTGACCGGATCGATTGCCGTCGGTAAGTCGTTCGTGACATCCGTGTTTGCCGAGCTCGGTTGTCGTGTCCTGGACGCGGACCAAACGGCGCGCGAAGTGGTGAGGCCCGGTGCGGCGGGTTTGAAAGCAGTCGTGCAGGAGTTTGGAGACGAAGTACTCGCGTCTGACGGCACACTCGATCGCGCGCGCATGGCCACGATCGTGTTTGCGGATGAAGAGAAGCGCCAGCGTCTTAACTTCATTCTTCATCCATTCATCATCGCGCGCCAGGACGAGATCCTGCGCGAGTGGGAACGTGAAGATCCGCACGGGATCGGCATTGTCGACGCGGCGCTGATGATCGAGTCGGGTGGTTACAAGCGCTTCGACAAGTTGATCGTGGTCCATTGCCGCCCGGAGGTCCAGCTCGAGCGGTTGATGCTGCGCAGCAACCTGACGCTTGCGGAAGCGCAGCGGCGCATCGCCTCGCAGATGCCGCAGGAAGAGAAACAACGATACGCCGATTATTTGATCGATACGTCGGATGGGTTCGAACCAACAAAACAACGGACGGTTGACGTTTACAGAGAATTACGTAAACACGGATGACACGGATTAAGCACAGATCCCGACTATGGCGCCGGCGCGCGTCAGCAGCTTGTTCCTTGCTGCTGATACTGTGTTTGACGCACAGCGGGTGTTTCAGTGGCGAGGAGCCTACGCCGTACTACGGCGGCAGCGTGGTCGTTCCGAGCGCGCAGGAATTTCGCTGG
>DASTOZ010000323.1:0-2444 GCA_035762365.1 Pyrinomonadaceae bacterium
ATCAAGGACAAACGTGGATGACGTTTACTTACGATGCCGGTTTGTTGCGTGCCGCTGATACGGACGAACTTGTCGCGATGTACCAGCAACAGATCGCACTGGCGCGGGAAGAATTGCTGTGATCGGACTTGTTAACGACACGCTTCGATTCCTGATCGCGCGCGTCATCCTGCTGCTCGGCGCTGTTTTCGACCTCCATCAACGCATCCGAATACGTCGCTTCGCTGCAACTCAAAGACGCTTAAGACGCAAGTACCGGTTACACGAAGACACTCCGGTCGTCTCATACGGCGGCCGCGTGGTCGAATCTATTCGTCACACCGCCGTTCACGCGGGCCGTCATGCGACGTTCGCATTGACCTCCGGTTCTACCGGCGAGCCCAAGAAGATCCTCTACACCCGACACCGCCTGCGCATGCTCAAACTCACCTTCTCCGATATGTTCTGCCGCGCCGTTCGCGCTTACGGTTTGAAGCGCACGAGTCTCTACGTCTTCAGCTCGTTTACCCAAGACGAGTCCCTTACGTCGATGCTGCTGAACGAGTCAGGGCTTCCGCCATATCTCTCGACACTTCAAGCGCCATATCGAATACAGCAACACACGGCCATTCGCGCCCTCGCGAACGAATACGGCGTGACAGCAGTCCGCCTCTGGATCCTGACCATCGCCAACCCCGGCGTCCTTTATGCCACCAACCCGTCGACAATCTCGGCCTTCTTCGACGATCTCAAAACGAACTGGCCCACCCATTCGAGATTGATCGGCGACTGGTACACGCAGCCGCATCGATTCGATCGCACGGTGCGGCAGATCGCGCAACGCGTCGATTCATCAAATAGCAGCGAACGCCTTCGTCTCGTGGCGACCAGCAACAACCCCGTCCCGCTCGAACATTTCGCGCCAGCCGTCCGGGCTTACGTCTGTTGGACCGGCGGCTACGTGAAACCGTTCCTCGATCGTCTGGCGAACCACTTGCCACCGGCACGTTATCGCTTGATCCCGATGTACTCGATGTCGACCGAAACAGTCGAAACAGAAACAGTCTTCCGCAACGGCGACGTCTACTTTCTTCCACTCGCAACCGGCGTCGTCTACGAGTTCAACGAACCGAAGTTTTCCACACCTGATCAACTGAAGATCGGCGAAACGCATTCGTTGGTGGTCAGCGATGGTTATGGCCTGCGACGGTATCAGACGGGCGACCTGTTCGAATGCCGCCGGATGTTGGATGGCCTGCCGGACCTCGCATTCGTGCGCCGCCTCGCACTCGAGTACTCCTTCATCGGCGAGAAAGTGACGGAACAACAACTCGATATCGTCTTCGATCAGTTGCGCGCTCAATACTCCGAGACTCTCGCAGACGGATTCCTCACCTGCGTCCCCTCGCTGCCACCAAACCACCGGCCGCACTACAAACTGGTCCTCATTCGTGATTTCCATACCTACTTCACAACCCATCTAATCGCACTCGATTGCGATCGACTCCTCAGCAATCTGAACTGCGAGTACAAGAACAAACGAACCAGCGGATTGCTCGGCCCAATCGATTTCATTCAAACCAGCACCGCCGATTTCGCAGCGCGCTTCGCCGTCACATGGGAAACACAGTTCAAGTTTCTCCCTCTCTACCAGCGGACCTGGGAATCAGTCGAACCGCGGCTCGATGTCCCTCATCTGAACGCTTCCCACATTTCGCTGTCTGATAAAAATACGCGCCAGCTCACGCAAACAACATTATTGCAATGAATCCGCTTTGGCCTGCTGCTTGCTGAACGATTGTCGAAGCCTGATTCGAACGAACAACTTTCAAGAGGGAGCAGGGGGCAAGGCATGAAAGACGAACAAGTGCGGGAACTTTTATATCAAGCGCTCGAGACCGAGCTGGGCGGCGTGCAGGTTTACACGACCGCCATTCGTTGCGCTGAGAACGACGATTTGAAGGAAGAGTGGGAAGAATATCTGGAACAGACGCAGAACCACGTGACTGTCGTGCAGGAATGCCTGCAGCAACTGGGGCTGGATCCGAATGAAGAAACTCCGGGGCGGAAAGTAGTGCGACACATCGGTGAGTCGCTCGTGCAAGCGATGGAGATGGCGTTGCAAGAAGGCAAGCCTGGCGAGGCGCAGTTGGTCGCTGCCGAGTGCGTCGTCCACGCCGAAACGAAGGACCACATGAACTGGCACCTGCTTGGCGAAGTCGCGAAGAAGGCCAAGGGCGAGGTTGCGAAGACGATCAAGAAGGCACACGAGGAAGTTGAACCCGAAGAGGACGAGCACCTCTATCATACGAAGGGTTGGGCGCGAGAACTCTGGATCGAGTCGCTCGGCATGAAGGCCGTGCTGCCGCCACCGGAAGAGGTGAAACAGGTGGAGACCGCGATCGGCGCCGCGCGTGCCGAGCAGTCGCGGACTGAAATGCTTTAATCAATTTGTCGGCGGGTCA
>DASTOZ010000324.1:0-7476 GCA_035762365.1 Pyrinomonadaceae bacterium
CTCTTGATTCGTTCCGCCAGCAGCGGAAAAGGAACGTAGTCAGCACTCCGACCGGCGCGACGTAGCTCTCCCACCATGCGCATCGCGCCGTCGGCGTTGCGGGTGTGGACCAGAATGGTCGAGGCGCGTTGCAGTTCCGGGTTGGAACAGAGCCAGGCGGCGATGGCGTAGCCGGTTCGCTCGTCGTCGGTCGAGTCGGCGTTGTAATGTTCGGGATGGAGATCGTGATCGAGAAAGATCGCGTCGTACGAACCCGCGCTCAATAGCTCTTGCGCCTCGGCGACGTTGCTCGCGATGTCGACGAAATCTCCTTTGAAGCGCGCTGTAAACCAGCGATGCCGGCGCTCGTCATCGTCCAGCAAAAAGACCCGAATCGGATGCCGCTCCGCGCGCACGGAGTTGATGCCCAGTTTTCGAAGTAACGACTGCCACAAACTCATAGGTTTTCCAAGTTTCCTCTGATAAAACCTCGCTTCCATTATTGCTTCGTGCCAGTATAAGGTATCCTTACGTGAACCTTGATTAGTCAAGGTTCACTTTCAATACATGATAAATGGAAGCGAACTCCGCCGGGCGGAGAGTACCGACGTTTGTGAAGAATGCTTTGGCACCGGCACGAAACTCGATCCGGTGAAAGGCGCGCTTCCTTGCCCATGTCGCAAACCGGACCGCTTCCGAAAGCTGATCGCCGCGGCGCGTATTCCTCGCCGGTATGAGAAGTGTTCATTTGGCACCTTTGACAGTGAGCCGGGCACATCCCAGGGCAATGCTGTCTTCCATGCTCACAAGTTTGCTGATAAGTATCCCGCTGTTGACCGCGGCCTCCTTTTTATGGGACCTGCAGGCGTAGGAAAGACGCATTTGGCAGTCTCGATCCTCAAACATCTTATTGACAAAGGCTTTTCTGGTCTCTTTTATGAATTTGGTTCGTTGCTGAAAGAGATCCAAGACTCTTACAACCCGATTTCAAAGTCATCCGAGCTAAAGGTGCTGTCGCCCGTGTATCAGAGCGAAATACTGGTGCTCGACGAACTGGGAGCAACGGTGCCAACAGAGTGGGTTCGTGACACGATGTATCAGATCATCAACAAACGATACAACGACAACAAGGTGACGATCTTCACCACGAATTATCTCGATAATGACCCTGATAAAAACAAGTTACTTGAAGAGCGAATCACGTATCGATTGCGCAGCCGTCTGTTTGAAATGTGTACCAACGTGGTTATTGAAGGAAGGGACTACCGCACACGTCCACCGAAATAAATAGATGCCCAAACGCACTGATATCAAGAAGATTTTGATTATCGGCTCCGGCCCGATCGTGATCGGTCAGGCGTGCGAGTTTGACTATTCCGGAACGCAAGCCTGCAAAGCGCTCCGCCAGGAAGGCTATGAGATCGTGCTGGTCAACTCGAACCCGGCCACGATTATGACCGACCCCGAAACCGCGGACGTTACGTACATCGAACCACTAACCGTCCCGTCGGTCACCGAGATCATTCGTCGTGAGAAGCCCGATGCGCTGCTGCCGACAGTCGGCGGACAGACTGCGCTGAACCTGGCGATCGCGCTGGCAGATGAGGGCGTGCTGCAAGAGCACGGCGTCGAGATGATCGGCGCGAACCGCGACGCGATCAAAGTCGCAGAGAACCGTCTCCTGTTCAAGCAGGCAATGGACGAAGCGGGACTGGAAATGCCGCGCGGCGGTTTTGCGAAGTCGTGGACCGAAGCGGAAGAAATCGTCCAACACACAGGCTATCCGGCGATCATCCGTCCATCGTTCACACTCGGCGGCACGGGTGGCGGCACGGCTTACAACCCTGAAGAGTTTGAAGAGATCATTCGCGGCGGACTCGCAGCGTCGCCGATTCACGAAGTGCTGATCGAGGAATCGATCCTGGGCTGGAAAGAGTTCGAGCTCGAGGTGATGCGCGACCTCGCCGACAACGTCGTGATCATCTGCTCGATCGAGAACTTCGATCCGATGGGCGTGCACACTGGCGACTCGATCACCGTCGCTCCCGCGCAAACGCTCACCGATCGCGAGTATCAACTGATGCGCGATCTGGCGATACGCGTCATTCGCAAAGTGGGCGTGGAAACTGGCGGATCGAACATTCAGTTTGGCGTCAATCCCGAAAACGGCGACATTCGCATCATCGAGATGAACCCGCGCGTGTCGCGCTCGTCAGCGTTGGCGTCGAAAGCGACGGGCTTTCCGATCGCCAAGATGGCGGCGAAACTCGCGGTCGGTTACACACTCGACGAGATCCCAAACGACATCACACTCAAGACGCCCGCTTCGTTCGAACCCACGATTGACTACGTCGTCGCCAAGATTCCGAAGTGGGACTTCGAGAAGTTTCGCGAAGCGGAAGACGTGCTCGGCACACAGATGAAGTCGGTCGGCGAAGTAATGGCGATCGGCCGCACGTTCAAAGAAGCGCTGTTCAAAGGTCTGCGTTCACTCGAAGCCGTGAAGCCGCTTCGGCTGGAAGACATTTCCGACGACGAGCTGCAACGCAAACTCGCGCGGCCAAACTCGCACCGGTTCTCGTACATCACGTACGCGCTGCAACACGACTGGCCCATCTCCGAGATTTACCGCCTGTCGAAGATCGATCCGTGGTTTCTCGATCAGTTGAAACAGGTGATGGAGATTCAGCGCGACATCGAAGGGTCGAAGCTCGAGGACATTTCCGCGGAAGAACTGCGTGCGTTCAAGGAAGTCGCTCTGTCAGACCGACGTCTCGCTTACTTGACGGAACGTTCGGAAGACGAGGTGCGCGAGTATCGCAAGCGACTGGGCATCATTCCGGTTTACAAACGCGTCGACACGTGCGGTGCGGAGTTTGAATCGCACACGCCGTATCTCTATTCGACTTACGAAGAGGAAGACGAAGCTGAACCGACCGATCGCCGCAAGATCATGATCCTTGGTTCCGGTCCGAACCGCATCGGGCAGGGAATCGAGTTTGACTACTGTTGTTGCCACGCCTCATTCGCGCTTCACGAAGCGGGTTTCGAGACGATCATGGTCAACTGCAATCCCGAGACCGTTTCCACGGACTACGACACATCCGACCGTCTCTACTTCGAGCCGCTCACGTTCGAAGACGTGATGAACATCGTCGACGTCGAGCAACCCGAAGGCGTGATCGTGCAGTTTGGTGGTCAGACGCCGTTGAACCTCGCGATGCGTTTGCATCACGCAGGCGTGAAAGTGATTGGCACGTCGCCGGATTCGATCGATCTCGCCGAAGATCGCAAACGGTTTGGAGCGTTGTTGAAGGAGTTAGGAATACCGCAGCCTGACAACGGCATGGCGGCGTCGGTCGAAGAGGCGCGAGAAGTTGCGGCACTCATCGGTTATCCAGTGCTTGTGCGTCCGAGTTACGTTCTCGGCGGACGCGCGATGGCGATCGTTTACGACCAGGAGCAGTTGGATCAGTACGTGCACAACGCCGTCGGCTTCACGCCGGATCGCCCGGTGCTGATCGACAAGTTTCTCGAACAAGCGGCGGAGTTTGACGTCGATGCGTTGGCTGACGAGACGGCCGTCGTCATTGCCGGCATCCAGGAGCACATTGAAGAGGCGGGCATTCACTCGGGCGACTCCTCTTGCGTGCTGCCTCCGGTGCGGATCGATCCCGAGCATCTGGAAACGATGCGTCACTACACGCGCAAGCTCGCGCAGGCGCTCTCGGTTTGCGGGTTGATGAACATTCAGTTTGCGATCAAGGACCATCGTGTTTACGTGCTGGAAGTGAACCCGCGTGCTTCGCGCACCGTGCCGTTTGTTTCGAAAGCGACGGGTGTGCCGATCGCGCGCATTGCGTCGCTCGTGATGGCTGGTCAGAAGCTCGAAACGTTCAATTTACCCGAAGAGCTGACGGTCAAACGCTTCTTCATCAAGTCGCCGGTATTTCCGTTTGCAAAGTTTCCCGGCGTCGATCCGATTCTGAGTCCGGAGATGCACTCGACCGGCGAAGTGATGGGCATCGGCGACACGTTTGGCGAAGCGTACGGCAAGGCGATGACGAGCGCGGGCTTGAGTCTGCCGAGTAAAGGTACGGCGTTCCTCAGCGTGAAGGACAACGACAAGGGTATGGCAGTGCTGCTGGCGCGCAAGTTGATCCGGCTGGGCTTCGACGTCGTCGCGACGCTCGGCACCAGCGCGCGATTGCGTGAAGTCGGACTGAACGTACAGGATGTTTTCAAGGTCAACGAGGGTCGTCCGAACATCGTGGACCACATCAAGAGCGGTGATATCTCGCTGGTCATCAACACGCCGCTGGGACGTGTGTCGCGCTTCGACGAACAGGCGATTCGTCGCGCGGCGTTGCAGTACAACGTACCGTGCGTGACGACGATGACCGGCGCGCAGGCGCTGGTCGAAGCGATCGCGGCGGCTGAGTCGCACGCGACGCCGACCGTGCGTTCACTTCAGTCGTTGCACGAGAAGCGAGACACTGTCGACGCGGTTTCGTCCGTGGGGGACTAGAACAGGTGGAAGACTCGAACAAGCTGGCGCTCAATTCTCACGAAACAATTCGCAGAATACTCGATGAATGCCGAACGATAGCCGTCGTTGGACTGTCGTCGGATCCTTCGCGTGCGTCGCATGGCGTGGCGGGTTACATGCGGCGGCAGGGATACCGCGTCATCCCGGTCAATCCAAATGAGACACAGGTGTTTGGCGAGAGGTCGTATTCGGATCTGGCTGCCGTGCCGGAGAAGATCGATCTCGTCGACGTGTTTCGCCGTTCGGATGAGGCGGGCCGCGCGGTTGATGAAGCGATTGCCGTCGGCGCGAAAGCCGTGTGGTTGCAGGAGGGTGTGATCGATCGCGCGGCGGCGCAGCGCGCTTTGGACGCCGGGCTGCTCGTGGTAATGGACCGGTGCTGGTTGAAAGAGCACATTAGGAACAACAGATGAGCACGCAGATTCGGGCGGTGGTCATCACGGTCAGCGACGCTTGCGCGAATGGTCATCGCGCGGACACGTCGGGCCAGGCGCTCGTCGAGTTACTGAATGAGCTCGGCGCTGACATCGCTGAAAAGAGGATCCTCTCCGACGACCTCGACCCGCTCACCGCGGCGCTGCGTGAGATTTGTGGGCGTGGCGATGTTAACCTGATCGTCACCACTGGCGGCACCGGGCTTGGACCACGCGACAACACTCCTGAAGCGACGTTGAAAGTGATCGAACGCGAGGCGCCGGGCATTGCCGAAGCGATTCGGGCCGAGTCGTTGAAGGTTACGCCGATGGCGATGATCTCTCGTGGCGTGTGCGGCGTCTGTGGCGGGACGCTCATCGTCAATCTCCCGGGCTCGCCGAAAGCCGTTCGTGAGAGTTTCGCCGTCATCAAGCCAGTGCTGTCACACGCAGTCGATCTCCTGGCCGGCAAGACCCAACACCGCGATTAACGAGATCATGACGGCTTCCACTGCCGCAGTTGATCGATAATCACTCCCTCCCGCAAAGACCAACCGCACGTGCGCAACGATTCGATACCGAGCGCCCGCATCGTTTCCTCCAACACTGTCGCGCCGGCAACGATGATTTCCGCGCGCCGGATCGCTAGTCCCGCATAAACAGAGCGTTGAGTAATGTTCATCACGGCCAGCATCGCATTCAACTGCGTCAGCTCTTTGAGGTTGATGATCGATGGCTTCTGATCTGCATTGCCATTGCTTTCTGCTGAGTCGATCCGCAGTGCTGCATTAACCGCCAGGATCGTGCCTGAAGTTCCGGTTGCGGCATCCCATTTATGTTTGCGCAGTGCTCGCGCAGGTTCTTTGAGCGCCGTTTGAATTTCCTGCCGAAGCTGGACCAACTGGTCCGTGTGTGGCGGATCGGAAGCAAGGAACCGCTCGGTTAAACCAACCGCACCGAGCTTCATTGATAGCAACGTGAGCGGTTGTCCTTTGCGAAACACGGATATCTCCGTCGACCCTCCGCCGATGTCGATGTTGAGAGTCGCCGCACCTCTGTCGCTGCAACCGTGCCATGCCGCAAGACCGATGAGACGCGCCTCTTCAGTCCCCGACAGCACGGCGACGCGTATGCCCGTTTTCTTTTCCATTTTTTGGACGAATCGCGCCGAATTATTTGCCTCACGGACCGCCGCCGTCGCGATCGCCACGATCGATTCAGCACCACGAGCATCGGCGACCGACCGCAGTCTCCTGATGCATTTGGCGGCGCGGCGTATCGCTTCGCGGCTGATGTAGCCCTTTAGCAACGTCTCATGGCCCAACCGAACGATCTCGCGTTCGCGTTTCAGGACGGCGAACGAATCGCTGGCGGCAGCGTCAACCACCACGAGCTTTATGGAATTGGAGCCGATGTCGATGGCGGCGAACTTCAAGGCAGGATCTTCTTGCTAACGTCGACCAGGTTAACAGGTGTTTTGGAAGGAAGTGCTGCTTTTTCTCTGAGCGGTTGAATCGGACTGACTTTGTCTTCCGACACCGCAGGCTCATCGACCAGCTTCGTCACCGCACGTCGGAGATCCGCGGCGACCGAGCGCACGGATCGTGAAGCGTTCAAGACGTGAAACCCGTATTCGGTGCTCATGCGATCGAACACCTTCAGCATGCGCGTTTGATACGCGATGAAGCTGTCGTAAAGGTCTTCGCCGAGACCCAGATCCATTCCTGATTCCCAGTAGTCAAAACCTCGTCCCGAACTCAACACACGCTCGACAAGCTGCTGCGGTGTCGAGATGCGCAGGTAGAACACGGCGTCCGGCACGAGCGCCATGCTGTAGATGGATCTGATCCAACCGGAGTCGATGCCGCGCACTTCGGCACGCGCCATTGCCGAGTAGATGTAACGATCGGTGAGAACGACGAAGCCGGATCGCAGTGCGGGCAACATTTTGTTTTCGAGTCGATCGATGAAATCGGTGGCGTAGAAGAGTTGCATCGTGAGTCGACCGAGCGTGTGTCCGGTCTTTGCCTCTTTGATCCCGCGCCCGGCGAGCACCGAACGGGTCATGCCAGTGTCGAGCACAGCGTGGCCGCGCGACTCGAGCCACGTGCGCAACAGCGCGATGTGCGTCGAGCGGCCGACGCCGTCGGTGCCTTCGATGACGATCAGCTTGCCGCTGTACTCTTCGTGCTCAACGCCGGGCAGCGGTGTTCCGTAGGATGAGTGTTTCTCGTTAATGGGACCTTGACCGCCTTCGCTTTAAATGTGGACTTATCAACATGCGCATCTCGCGTTGTTGTCTTTCGATCGAGCGGCTCGCGTCGATCACCGTCAACCCAAACTCCGAAACCATTCGATCGTACTCTTCGAGGATGCGGCCCTGAAAGATCTTGAAACTCTCTTCCGGGTCGTCGGCCCAACCGAGATCCATGCCCGCCTCGTAATGTTTGACTATTGGTCTACCGGAAACGATGCGATCGATCGCGACGTCGAGCGGTGCGCGAAAGAAAAACGCCATGGTGGGTTTCACGGCGA
>DASTOZ010000325.1:0-3237 GCA_035762365.1 Pyrinomonadaceae bacterium
ATGGGGACTTGCGTCGACCAAACCTGCACCAGATGCTGGACGTGGATAACGACTATGGTCTGAGCAACGCACTGAGCAACGGGATGGAGAGTTCCCAAATACTCTCGTTAGTCAGGAAGACGCAGGTGGAAGGACTTTCACTGCTGACCTCGGGCCCACAGTTGAAGGACTCTGCCAGGCTGTTGGACCATGAGAAATTGAGTCAGGTCATCGCGACCTTGGAGTCGAATTTTGCGCACATCATATTCGATTCTCCGCCGATAGTTCCGTTTGCCGATAGCGTCATACTTGGCGCGGAAGTGGATGGAGTGCTGATGGTGGTGCAGGGAGGGAAGAGTCCACAAGAAATCGTGCTGCGCGCGATGAGGTTGCTGGATGACGTTGACGCTGTGATCGTTGGCGTGTTGCTTAACAACACAAAACTTCAACCACTTGACACTTACTACCAGAGTTACTGTCAGAAGTATTACCTCGAAGCAAAGTAGCTGGACCATGCCTGCGCTTAGCTTCTTAGGGCTGCCTGCCGAACACCGTCGCAAACTCGCGCTGAGGGGCATCATCATGTTTAGGCCCAGTCGGCTTTGTAGCTTGGGGCGCTCTTAGCCGGCTGTTGACAATGCGTCAAAGCATGATGAGGGCGAGCAGCACGGCAGCGAGCAGTTGTTTAGCTCCCAGGCGACTGCTCGCGCTGCGCTGAACGTTACTTGCAGAACTGGCACTGCCGATCGAAGTCCACCTAACCTCCCACAACAATGGACGCAAGCTATCGACTAGACCGACTCAGCGGCGCCGCGAACCGAAACGGAAGTTTTGGGTACGTGCGCTTGCTGGTTAGACCATTGCAGTTCTTTGTGGATCTGCTGGTCTTGATCGCCGCGTTCACGCTCGCCTACCTCGTAAGGTTCGACTTTTCGATACCCGCAACAGAGCGCGCGCATTTTTTGATTCAACTGCTGCCGGTGGTGCTGTTCCAGTTTGTGCTGCTTCGTCTCACCGGTGTCTATACTTTCATCTGGCGTTACGTTGGCATGGCTGAGCTAAGGACCTTCCTCAGGGCCGCCTTCTATTCTGCAATTCCTCTTCTACTCATGCGCTTGTTGCTGACCGAAGAATTTCAGAGCCTGCGAGTGCCTGTTTCGATCATCCTTATGGACACCGTGTTGGCGTTTGGAGGAGTTCTCGGTGTTCGGGTCTTGCGCCGCGATATTTATGAGACTTGGGGAAAGCGTCATCACGTCAATGGCAAGAACAAGGGCACACGGCGGTCCATTCTGCTAATTGGAGCAGGACGAGCCGGGGTTATGGTGGCTAAAGAGATTCAGGGTCACTCCGAGACAGATCTTCACATCGCCGGCTTCGTCGATGACGCGCCGCAGAAGCAAGGCTCGGCGATTCACGGAATCAAAGTGCTTGGTACGACGAAAGAGCTGCCGCGTCTTGTTCGTGAACTGCAAATAGATCACGTGGTTGTCGCGATTGCTCAAGCGAGCCGCGCTGACTTCCGACGAATTCTAAACATCTGTGAAGAGATCCCTGTGAAGGTACGGATGATCCCCTGTCTTTATGAAGTCTTGCAGGGGCGAGTGAAGGTAAGCCGCATACGCGACGTTCAAGTTGAAGATTTACTTGGGCGTGAACCAGTGCAGCTTGACGAGCCGGAGATTGCGCGTTTCATCGCCGGCAAGGTTGTGATGGTTACGGGCGCCGGTGGTTCGATTGGTTTGGAATTGGCTCGGCAGGTAGCACGGTTTCGTCCGTCAGAGCTCCTCCTGGTTGAGCGAGCGGAGTTTGCGCTGTTCAGTATCGAACGTGAATTGCGTGCGTCGTGGCCTGATCTTCAGATCGTTCCGCTGGTGGCGGATGTTGGTCGCGAAACTCGAATGCGAGCGATATTCAAGCAGCACCAGCCAGCGCTCGTACTTCATGCGGCGGCGCATAAACATGTACCGATGATGGAGCTCAATGCGACGGAAGCGGTCAGAAACAATGTGCTGGCGACGAGTTTGTTAGGCGAACTCGCCGCGGAGTTTAACGTCGAAGCGTTTGTTCTTATCTCAACTGATAAAGCGGTGCGGCCGTCGTCAGTGATGGGAGCGACGAAGCGCACGGCCGAACTGGTTATTCAGGACCTGAGCAAACGTTTCGCTACTCGTTATGTGGCAGTGCGGTTTGGCAACGTAATTGGGTCAACGGGCTCGGTGATCCCAATCTTCAATGAACAGATTCGAAAAGGCGGACCGGTTACCGTCACACATCCGGAGATGACGCGCTACTTCATGACTATTCCCGAGGCGGCCCAACTCGTGTTGCAGGCCGGTGCGATGGGAGAGGGCGGCGAAATCTTTATTTTGGATATGGGCAAACCGGTGCGAATTCTGGAACTGGCGAAGTCGGCGATCACGTTGTCCGGTCTTCGCCCTTTCTCTGATATCGATATCGTTTTCACCGGAATGCGCCCCGGCGAGAAGTTGTTCGAAGAACTCGAACTGACGGAAGAGCAAACGTGCCGGACGCGGCATCCGAAAATCTTTGTCGGAAAAATCAATGCCTATCCGGAACAGAAGATGCGCGCCGCCCTGGAGCAATTGGCAATGCTGACCGAGAGCGGTTCGGAGGTGGAGATACGCGGGGCGCTAAACGATCTATTGCCGGAGGCCCGGCTCTACATACCTGACATGTTGCCGGAACACGCGGAAGTTCCTGAGTTCCGACTCACGACACTACAGGCGGTTCATTAAATGGAAGCGAACGCTGCGATGGAGGGCCAGATCCCTCTCGACGAGATCCGAAAGACGCCACGGAAAGCGGTCCTGCGAATCGAGCCGAGCAAGGGCTGGGCGCCGCTCAAGATTGGTGAATTATGGGAGTACCGCGAGCTGATCTATTTCCTGGCCTGGAGCAATGTAAAGATACGCTACAAACAGACCGTTCTCGGAGCAGCATGGGCCATCATCCAGCCGTTCATGACGATGCTGGTATTCAGTCTGTTTTTCGGCAAGCTCGCCAAAGTTCCATCCGACAATGTTCCCTATCCTGTATTCAGCTTTGCTGCGTTGGTGCCGTGGACATTCTTTTCAAACAGCTTGCGTCTTGCTTCGAATAGCTTGATTGGAAGCGCTCACTTGATCACGAAGGTCTATTTTCCTCGTTTGGCCATTCCGATCGGGACAGTGTTATCTGGCGTAGTTGATTTCGGCGTAGCGTTCCTGATGTTGCTGGTCATGATGCTGTACTACG
>DASTOZ010000326.1:0-6149 GCA_035762365.1 Pyrinomonadaceae bacterium
GTTTCACCCGATACTGCTTGCCCTGGTAATCGAGCGTTTCCGACGTGTAAATGAGCGAGGTCTGCGGTTTGACTTGCTGGTTGGCATTGCTGGTGTAGCCGCCGATGAAGATGTTGTCAGACAGCGACATCAGGTTCTCGAAGAAAAAGAACGGGGCAAAGCTGTGGTAATAAACTCCGTGCGCGAACGCCAGATCGAAACGGCCGTACTTCGACGCGTCCGCATTGTGAAAGTCGTCCATCACCAGCGAAACGTTCTTCCAGCCGAAACAGTAGCTGGCAATCATCGACTTGATAAAACTCACCGCGCGCGCTTCGATACCCAGTACGCTCTTCGCGCCGAGATGGACCAGGCCGGCTGTTTGCGCGCCTTCCATCGGTCCAAACTCGATAACTGTTTTTCCGGCAAGTGGAAAGACGCCGTTTAAGGCGTCGAGCGGACCGAAGAATTCCTTTCCGAGATACAGAGGACCGATCTCGTCAAACGTCTCGACAGAATAATCGAATGACGATTGTCCCTCTTGAAGCGTCGTGAACGGGAGCACCAACTCCTGAATCCCAATCACGCGCGATCCAAACTGCTGTTTGAGCTGTCTCACAACTCGCCAGTGTTGTTCGTTCTTGGGAAGCTTACAGATGACGATGACCGCGTCTTCGGGGACCGAAGTGAAGTCGGGTTTGGATTCCCAGTCCCAGGTGATGCCGTTGACCTCTCGACCAGCGGCCGTAAAGCCCGGCGAAAGAAAAGCGATTTCGTTCTGGCTTCCGAGTAAGACCACTCGCCCAGTGGAGGACTGTAGTCTCAGCGGAATCATTTCGCGAAAAAGCGGCTGGTTCCAGATCCGGGGCACGACGAGGCTGCCCTCTTCCATCTCCCAATCTTCTTTTTCCGGACGCTTCCTGCGAAGCTCAAACCCCATCAGCCCAAACGATTTCTTGATCGCACTCTTAGCAATACCCATCATTCAATGTTCCTGGAGTAAGGGATGTGAAACGAAGCGGCATGTTAACAAATGTGAGTTTGTGAAGGTAGCGGTCCACTCGCGCGACATTCGCGCGACATTCGCATTGACTTCTTCGAAGCGGGGGAATATGCTCCGCGCGTTTCATAAGGCTGAACTCACGAGCAGCCTTTCAACTCGTCGAATTCAGCTCCAACGCGTTAGGACTCACACATCTTCGCAGTCAATCGGCGTTTCGCTTTGTTCACGACATCTTGCCGCGGCGCGCGGCTCACAGCGCGGAGGTAAACCAATGGCCCAGCAGGTTTCCGACACGACACCGTCGACTAATGTTGACTTGATTGCAACGGATTTGGACTTCAAGCCATACCTCGAAGCCGCGAATGTCGCGTCTCGACCTACGGCGTGCTGTTGCTGTTGTTCCTCGTAGTCGTTATGCAACTGATTGTCCTTACCAGCGACATTCAAACGCGGAAGACCGCAGCCGTTTTGCAGGGTTCCGGCTGGGCCTGGTTTGAAACGATCCTCGATTTCATCTTCTTCGGGATCGTGTTGGTGATGTCCGTTCGTTGCTCCCGGCGACAATTAAGTCTCGACCACAGCGTGGACGATCTGATCGATCAGATAGCATAAGGCGACTCTGCAAACGCGTTGCTAACGTTCCGAGCGAATAGGACCGCGAACGAGTTGCCAGTCGGAAGAGGCGTGATCGAAATGAACGCGTTTGACGCTGTGGGCGAGCCTCAACAGTTGCAAAGTACGAATGCCGAGCCAGTTTAGATCGATCTCATACCAGCGCAGACCATGACGCGCCGACACCGGATGTGCATGGTGGTTGTTGTGCCAGCCTTCGCCAAACGTAAGCAGTGCGACCCACCAACTGTTACGCGAGTCGTCATCGGTTTGGAACCGCTTCCTGCCCCAGAGGTGCGTCGCCGAATTGACCAGCCAGGTCGCATGCAACGCCAGCGTGACACGGAGAAAGATCCCCCAGAGCAACACAGCCCAACCGCCGAATGCTAATAGCGCGATGGCCAACACTATCTGAGGAACGTAGTAGTACTCGTTGAGCCAACGATAGTAGCGATCCTTGATCAGGTCGGGTGCGTAGCGAGCCATCGTCGCCTCACTGTGGTTTTGTGCGGTACCCCAGATTATCCAACCGACGTGTGCCCACCAGCCACCGTCGCGGGGCGTGTGAGGATCACCATCGCGATCTGTGTGTGCGTGGTGTATCCGATGCGTGACCACCCATTGAATCGGACCGCCTTCAAGCGCGACTGTTCCGCAAGTGACGAGAAAGTATTCGACGAGTTTCGGGGCCTTATAACCGCGGTGAGTGAGCAGCCTGTGCCAACCCATGCCGACACCGAGACTGCCCCCGACCCAGTAAAGAACGATGGCCGTGATTACGGCAGGCCAGCTCCAGAAAAAGAGCGCTGCCACGGCAGCAAGATGCGCAACGATGAGAAAGATCCCGGTGCCCCAGTTAAGTGAACGTGTTTGCGCCCGCGTTTCAACGTTATTTCCCGATTTCATTCAAGTATTCCCTAACCGACCCGGCTCCCGTCGTGAAAAATTCCCGCAATGCTCAGATGTCATCTAACCACACTGCGAGAAGGAACGGCGCGCTTGTCCGGCTGAAATTACAAAACTGCGACACTAAGAATTTTTATTGACTGATCTGTGGCCGCGTGGTATTAATTCGCGCCACGAATTAAATAGCAAAGACAACTGGAATACGGGATCTCCGCGGTGCGAAGAATCGATCTGTCTAACTTTCAGGTCGCTACGAGCGAGACCGCGCGCGACATCAATCGGCGCATCGTTCTCAATCTGATCCGTACCCACCAGCCCATCTCTCGAGCTGACCTGGCGCGCCATTCAGGTCTGCAACGCAGCACCGTGTCGGTAATCGCCGAAGAGCTGATCAAAGACAGGTGGATTACTGAAGGCGCCAACGGACACACGCCGAGGGGACGCCGGCCACGCTTCCTGCACTTGAACAAAGAGCGAGTGGGGATAATCGGCATAAACATCCGACCGGTTACCACCACGCTCGCCCTTGCGGATCTCGACGCGAACTTTCTCGCGCAGGATTCAATCGCGACCCCGCAAGATCCCAAACAGTTCCTGGTAGAGCTGGTTCCCAGAGTGCATGCGCTCATGGGTACACGCCCGGAAATGACCTTTGAAGGGATCGGCGTAAGTCTCCCGGGCCGTGTTGACGTCGCGACCAAGCGACTGGTCTTCGCTCCGAACCTTGGCTGGCGCGACTTCGATCTAAAAACACCATTGGAAAAAGCCACCCGCCTCCCGGTAGAACTTGAAAACGCTGCAAATTCCTGTGCACTTTCGGAGATTTGTTTCGGCCGGCGCGCCGAAGGGCTGCGGAATCTCGTGGTCGTAACCGTGTCGGAAGGCATCGGGTGCGGCCTGATACTCAACCATCAACTGGTACAGGGATCGACGGGAACGGCCGGCGAATTCGGACACGCCGCACTCGTGCAAGACGGGCTCGAATGCAGCTGCGGCAATCGCGGTTGTTGGGAGATGTATGCCTCGAACTCCGCCGCGATTCGTTATTACACGCAAGCCGGCACGGCGAGCCGCGGACGCCGTTCGACGACGACCGAAAACACGATCAGTTTCGATCATCTGATGCGGCTGGCGGAGCAGGGAGACGGCAAAGCGGTCGACGCTTTGCAACAGATGGCGAAGTATCTGGGACTGGGGATCGCACCACTGGTCGCAGGCCTGGCGCCGGACATGATCGTCGTGGTCGGCGAGGTCACTCGCGCGTGGGCGAAGGTGGGACCGATCATCAAGGAAACGGTGCGCCAGCATTCGTTCACGCGTGCGGAGACACAGATCGTTCCGAGCGATCCGATAACCCAGCCGCGACTGCGCGGCACGATAGCTCTCGTTTTACTGAAACATTTCGGTGCTCCGGCTGTTGCCTGAGCGGGTTTTTGGTTTACCCATTTTGTTGTGGTCGCGAACTAATTGACCGAAGCGTCGGTTCAATGCCGCCCTGGAAACGTCAAACCCGAAGAGGAGAGAGTCATGTTTACCTTCACCGCCTTTCCAAAGCGAACCAAACACAGCGCACACTTGCCTATCGGCTACCTCGCGCTGTTGGTTTTTTCAATTCTGCTTGTGCCCGCCGCCACGCGTGCTCAAGTCCTTTACGGCTCTCTGGTCGGAAACGTTAGCGATCCGAACGGAGCTGCCGTTTCAGGCGCAAAGGTCGAGATCACCAACGTGGCCACTGGCGATATAACGACGGCGACCACCGACGATCGCGGCGCTTATTCCGTTAATGACCTTCAGGCGGGCGTCTATAAAGTCTCAGTCTCTCGATCATCGTTCAAAACAACGGTGAGGGCTGACGTCCGCATAGAAGCGAACCGAACCGTTCGCTTCGATACGCAACTCGAGATCGGAGGATTGGAAGAGACGGTCCTCGTCACGGCCGGCGAGGCAGCGACGCTGCAAACCGATCGCGCTGACGTCAACCTCACGCAATCGGCTCGCGAGATCAACAACCTACCGTTGTTTGGCAGCCTGGGACGAAACTATCAGACGCTGCTCTCTTTAATTCCCGGAACGGCCAGAGGCACCGGAGGCTTTTTCATCGGCAACGGCGCCGGCGAGGACAACTCTGCCGCTGGTAACCCGCAGCGCTCCATGTCGTACAACGTCAATGGCGTTTCCCGTTTGCAGAACAACACGAAGATTGACGGCGCCAGCATCATTTATCCGTGGCTGCCCGGGAACACGGTTTATGTTCCGCCGGCCGAGGCCATACAGGAAGTTAATATCGTCACGAACGCTTTTGACGCTGAGCAGGGGCTCGCGGGTGGCGCGGCGGTTAACGTTACGATCAAATCGGGTGGCAATGACTTTCACGGCGTGGGCTGGGGTTATACGACGAACAGTCGCTTTCAATCGCGGAACTTCTTTCAGCCTGTAAACCAACCGAAGATTCCTAAAAACATCGTGGCCCAATTTGGTTACGCGTTTAGTGGGCCAGTCGTATTGCCACGCTTCGGCGAAGGTGGGCCATCGGTCTGGAACGGCAAGAACAAGCTTTTCTTCTTCACCGATCTCGAGCGTACAACACAACGAAATACAGCCGGGACTACCAGAACTATACCGCCGCTGAGCCTCCGGCCAGACGCTAACGGAAATGTCAGTTTCGTTGGCACTGGAACCACCATCTTTGATCCGGCGTCGAACCCCGATCCTCGTCTGCGCACTCCCTTCCCCGGCAATGTTATCCCAGCAGGTCGGATTGATATCGCTGCCCTGGAATTAATCAGACAGCTACCGCTTCCGACATCACCTGGGAATACCAACAACTTCGCAAGCACGGGCACGGGTGAATTCAATCGCACGAACGTGGACGTCAAGATCAATTACGTCGCCACGGAGCTCAGCTTGTGGGGGCGATACAGTCGCTCGCCCACGAACATCTTCGATCCTCCAATCTTCGGAATAATCGGTGGTGGCGCCTTGAATGGAGGACAACTGGGTACTGCCCCGGGACTGGTCCAAGTGGTTGGATTCGGCGGAACGTACAGCTTTTCTCCGACAGTGGTTCTGGACGCCAACATCGGTTATACGCGCCAGAGACTCGGTGCTGAAAACATTGACCTCGATCAACCCTACGGATTGACGGTCCTGAAAATTCCCGGCACCAATGGACCAGACCGGCTGCAAAATGGTTATCCGTTCTTCAATATCAACGGTTGGAACAATATAGGGAACGACAACACCGGGAACCCGTTTTTGTTCCGAGACAACCAGTATGTGGCAGCGGCGAACCTATCCTGGATTAAAGGCGCACATTCGTTCCGTTTCGGCGGCGACTATTTGAATCCGCAAATCAACCATTTCCAACCACAGGGTGCGGCGTTTCAAACAGTCCGCGGCTCATTCCAGTTCAACGGCACTGCGACGGCGTTGCAAGCGTGCAATGCAATCACTACAAACGATGTCTGCGCTCAGCCGGGCGCGAGCACAACCGTCGCGGGAGCGAATGCATTCAATGCCTGGGCAGCCTTCCTGCTCGGCCTGCCAAGCGGCGCCGGCAAGGCGGATCAACTTCGCAATCCTAACTCAGTGTGGTGGCAGCAATACGGCCTCTACGCCCGCGACCATTGGCAAATCGGTCGTCGTACAA